>NZ_NIBG01000026.1 GCF_002270055.1 Anaeromicrobium sediminis
TAAGTCGTCCTCATTGCGACGACTACTTAATCATATCATTTTTGTTTCAAACTGTCAAGAACTTTTTTTCATTTCGTTCTTGCTGTCTTTTAACAGTTTAGCACTTCAGCACTTTACTGTCAAGGACATGTTTTGGAACAACATATACTACTTTAACACAGGACCAACCCTTTGTCAATTTCTATTTTTTGGGTTCGAAAGGGTCTTCCTCATAATCAAACTCTAACTTCTTCATGGTAGCTTTATTGGTAAAGGACTTGTAGGGGCTTTTCCTCTTTGTGTGGTTTACTAACCTATCATAATCATCCTCTTCATAATCAAAATTACTTCTATATATACTCTTTATTTTTTTCTTCATATACTACACTCCTATTTATTAAATAATATTTTGAGGTTGTTTATATATAAATACAATTATACTATAATTATATATATGAGCAAAAGGGATGTGATTTAATGACAAAGGGTTGTATTCATGTGTATACAGGTAATGGTAAAGGGAAAACAACGGCAGCACTAGGTATTATTATGAGGGCCTATGGTGCAGGGAAGAAAGTTTTCTTGGGCCAGTTTATAAAATCTATGGAATATAGCGAGATTAAAACATTAAAATTATTAGAGTCCCATATTCAAGTAAAATTATTTGGGAATGGATGTTTTTTAATCAGAGAGCCTAATGAAGATGATATAAAGTCTGCATATGAAGGAATAGAGTATATTTTAAATATATATAAGGAAAACAAATACGACATTATTATATTAGATGAAATTAATATAGCCATATACTTAAAATTACTAAAGGAAGAAGATGTCCTTAGACTAATAGACGAGAAACCAGAAAATATAGAATTAATATTAACAGGTAGGTACGCACCTAATAGTATTATAGAAAAGGCTGACTTAGTTACAGAAATGAAAGAAATAAAACATTATTATACACAGGGAGTTCCTAATAGAGAAGGTATAGATAAGTAAAAGGGCTAGATAATTATCTGCCCTTCTTTCTTTTAATAGACACAAATATTTTTCCTATTAAAAAAAACATTATTATAGTTAATACCATTTCTTTAAAACCAAAATAACCTTTAGTATCCTTTAAACTCACCACTTCAAAAGTAAAATTCTCCTTTGGCAATCTTTTAAAGTTACCTATATATATTTTTTTCTCTTTTTCTAAAGTTAATGAACTATTAGAAATGTCCGTTCCCCTTGGAGCTATTATCTTTATATTTAAATCATTAAAACTCTTCCAATAGGAAGCTGGTTCTAAAAAGTAATAATAATCAAACCTATTATATGTATAACTACTTTTAGAGTCAGTTCTACTTCTTCCACTTTTTTGTACATAGCTTATATTTAAAGTATTTTCCACTTTAGGTTCCATTTTAACTTTAAATAAGATTGCATAAATGGCATTTTCAGATAAATCTTCATAAGCTTCTTTTGTGTTATTTAGTTCATCTATTATATCTGAAAAGGATAGATTTTTATTAAAGGTATCTTTATATATGGCCTTTCCCTTTAATCCTTCTTCATGATCAAATTGTAAATTTTTAAGAACTTTTATTTCACTATCTATTTCCACACCATTATAAGTTATTTTTGCAAATTTATTTTTCAAATGTATACCTCTGCCTACAAATGGAAAACACATATTTATTTTTTCTCTTTTATCAGAAGTATTTTTCATCCTATAGTTCACATTCACATGGGCTATACCGAGATCTTTCCTATTTATATTAAATTCTATTTGTTCATTTAATACTTCCACATTATTATTTTCATATGGAACAGGATTAAGCACTGGAGCTCCCTCATAAATCCAAGGGCCTGCATTAGCATAAGAAATATTTGTCATAAGAATTATCATTAATAAAAACAACATAATCTTTCTCATTTTAATCACCCCTAAAAATTAAACTTTGTTAACTTCCTAAATTTTATCATTTTTGAAAAATATATTAAAGGGGTATGATCTACATTGATCATACCCCCATATTAACTATCTTATTTTCACTTCATTAAAATAATCCTCTATTTCTGACCTTATGTATTCTAATTCTTCCTTATTATATGAAGTGAATTTATTTTTACCTTCTAAAACAGTCTTCCTGTCTCTGAAGTTTTGTATTATATATCTCTTACTTCCCTTTAACTCTTTAGCAATTTCTAATATATCTTCCGTACTTACTAATTCTCTGCATACTGTGGTTCTAAATTCATAGTCTACATTAGAAGTTGTTAATAACTTTATACTTTCTTTTAGATTATCCACATTAACCGCCACGTTAGTCACAACAGCATACTTATTTATGGGTGCCTTCATGTCCATGGCTATATAGTCAACTAGATTTTCATCTATTAATCTCTTTATCATACTTGGATTAGTTCCATTAGTATCTAATTTAACTAATAAGCCTTCTTTTTTTATAGAAACTATAAAATCATATAATTCTTCATGTAAGGTAGGCTCTCCACCAGATATGCATACTCCATCTATATATTTTTTTCTCTTCTTCAAAAACTCAAATATATGACTTTCTAAAATAGGAACTCCCTTATTTTCAACAAGGTCCTTATTATGACAGTACCCACATCTAAAGTTACATCCACCCATAAAATACATGGTACATATTTTATCTGGATAATCTATGAAAGAAGTTTTTTCATGGCCTAATATATTCATCTTATACGGCCTTTATAATCTTTTTATCTTCTTTATCTTCTAAACTCTTTTTAGTAGAATATTCTACCCTATCCTTATATTCTTCTTTCTTCCCCTTATTCCATGCCTGAACTGGTCTGTGGAAACCCACTACCCTAGTCCAAACTTCTGCTTCTTCATTACAAATAGGACAATTATAGTGTTCTCCTGATAAATATCCATGTTCATCACAGATGGAGAAAGTTGGCGTAATTGTTATGTATGGAATAGCACTATTTTTCATAACTCTCTTTATTAAAGTCTTACAAGTTTCTATACTTTCTATTTCTTCACCTATGAAACCATGAAAAACTGTCCCTCCCGTATATAGGGTTTGTAATTTTTCTTGAAGCTCTATAGTTTCAAATATATCATTAGTATAACCTACTGGTAATTGAGTAGAATTAGTATAGTATGGTTCCTTTTCTCCTTGAGTAAATATATTTGGATACATTTTTTTATCAAGTCTTGCAAACCTATAAGTGGCCCCTTCTGCTGGAGATGCTTCTAAATTCCATAGGCTACCTGTTTCCTCTTGAAATATTTGTATCACCTTATTCATAAACTCCATAACTTCTACTGCAAATTCATTGCCTTCTTCTGTAGTAATATCCACCCCTAATAGATTAACGCAGGCTTCATTCATTCCATTTAATCCAATAGTGGAGAAGTGGTTTTTAAAATATTCTCCCGTAGCTGCTTTAACTCCTTGTAAATAGAATCTCGAATAAGGATAAAGTCCAGCTTCCATATATTCTTCTAGTGCTTTTCTTTTCTCTTCACACACAATCTTGGCCTTTTCCATAAGAACTCTAACCTGTTTCTTAAATTCCTCTATAGTCTTAGAAGTATATCCTATCCTAGCCATGTTTAATGTAACCACATTTATAGATCCTGTTAATGGGTTAGCTCCGAATAATCCGCCTCCCCTTTTTCTAAGTTCTCTATTATCAAGTCTTAATCTACAACACATACTTCTTACGTCTTCTGGAGACATATCCGAGTTTAAAAAGTTAGCAAAATATGGAGTACCAAATTTCCTAGTCATCTCCATAATAGAGTTAACTGCTTCTGAATCCCATGGAAAATCATCAGTTATGTTTACTGTAGGAATAGGGAAACTAAATGCTCGCCCTGCTCCATCACCTTCCATCATTACTTCACAAAAGGCCTTATTAAACATATCCATTTCCTTTTGAAATTCTTTATATGTTTTATCCATTTTTACTCCGCCTATTATTACTCCTTGATTTTTAACTAAGGCATGGGGAGTAATATCAAGGGTTATATTTGTAAATGGAGTTTGAAATCCAACTCTTGTAGGTACATTTAGGTTAAACACAAATCTTTGAATTGCCTTTTTAACCTGTTCATAGTCTAAATTATCATAATATATAAATGGTGCTAAATATGTATCTATACTAGATACAGCTTGCGCTCCCGCTGATTCTCCTTGAAGGGTATATAGTAAATTTACTAATTGTCCCAAAGCTGATTCAAAGTGCTTAGGAGGTTTTGATTCTATTTTTCCCTTAGCTCCCTTAAATCCATTTCTTAAAAATGCTTCTAAATCCCATCCACAGCAATATGGAGCAAGTAAACCTAAATCATGTATATGTAAATCACCCTTTATATGGGCATCTCTAAGTTCTTTTTTGTATATTTTATTTAGCCAATACTTTTTAGTAATACTCTCTACTATATGATTATTAAGACCTTGAAGTGAAAATCCCATATTGGCATTTTCGTTTACTCTCCAATCTTCAAGATTCACATACTCTTCTACCATTTTCTCAGCATCCATAAATAGATTTCTTACTTCTCTTATTTCCTCATGCTTTTTTCTGTACAAAATAAATGCCTTTGCTGTTTTAGCATGGCCTTCTTCGATTAATACCTTTTCAACTATATCTTGTATATCCTCCACAGTGGGGATACTAGCTCCGTGACTTTCATTTATTATGTCAATTACTATTTTAGCTAATTTTTTTGCTGCCATCTCATCCTTTCCATCTACCGATTTAGCAGCAGAAAATATGGCTTCTTTTATCTTTATGGGATCAAAATCCACAATTTCACTATTTCGCTTTTGAACCTTTGTTACTGACACAATACCCCTCCTATAGTGTTTCTCTCTTTTTCACATACTACATATAGTATATTATGCATTATCTTTAAAATATATGACAAGCACCCTATTTATAGTTTAATTTCATTTCTTGTATAGTTATTTTATTTTTCTTAGTATTTCTTTCCATTTCTCCCATTTAGCTTTTTTTGGCATGAAAAAACATATATTAGAACCCTTTTCCTATTTTTTCGAAACTTTATACTTTTATAAAACTGTCTAAAAGCATACTATGAACATGTTCTAGGTCAGAAGTCAGAATATGTCTTTTTTAGGTATATAAAACTATTTTTTGTCGAAAAAGATAAGTAGGAAATTTAGGGCTTCCCCAGACCTTTTACCATTAATTAGGTGTTGAGTGTTGTTTTTTCTTAATAAACTCAAAAAAAAACCTGATTAATCAGGTTCTTTTGAAAATGCTAGAAAAACATATTTAATTAAATCCTTTATCTGTTTCACATCATCTTTTTTAAGTAGGTTAAAGGAATCCTTTTCTATCACTTTATTTTCTGCCATCTTAGCTACCTTGTATATATCATATTCTGTAATTTTTCTTCCCTTTAAAAATTCTTCAACTTCCCTTATCCTTACAGGAGTACTGCCTGGCATATAAAAGGCAATTCTATATTCATCATTAATTTTCCCTATTGATAAATTAGTTATGGATAAATTCCCCTTATTCTTATATATTTTTATAAATCCACCATCTATATATTCATGATAAGGTATTTTAATTCCTTTTACTATTTCTCCTCTTTTTAATGACGTAGTTCCAGTCCAGGTAAGAAATTCATCTATTGGTATTTGCCGTTCTCCCCTTACATAACTATATATCATAACTTCCGTATCTAATATGATTAAAGTTGTAAGAGTATCTCCTAAGTATGATCCGTTGCAAATATTCCCTATTACAGTTCCTCTTTTCCTTATTCTCTCTGTTCCTATGGATTCCATGCTATCTATTAGTATTCTGTATTTTTCTTGCACTACATTACTATTTATTAAATCCTTTAGTGTAGCACAGGCACCTATATATAATCCTTTGTCTTCAACAAAATCAATTTTATGAAGTGCCTCTATCCCCTTTATATCTACTAATATGTCTGCTTTAACTGTTTCGTTTTTTATCCTTTCTATTAAGTCAGTGCCTCCATTTAGTATATGTGTGTATGTTCCATTTTTAATTAATATTTCACTAGCTATCTCCAAGTTGTCGGGTCTATAGTATTGAAAACCGATCATAGTAAACCCCCATTTTATTCTTCATGGGAGCATGATTATATCTATCAAATATTATTTCATTATAAAACTATCAAGAAATTTTATAGTTCAATAGATTATATACCGTCCCCAGCGATCATTCCCCATGAAGTTATTAAATAGTTATCCTTAGTTAATTATACGCTTATGTACCCTTGTATTATTTCCATATATTTGAAATATTATGATTTTTAATTTCATCTTTATTTAAAAATTCGCATACACACTGAAATACACTAGTCCCTATAACTCTTCCATGACTACATATATTTATACATTTCTTAATATGATCATGAGAATCTATATGAGCTATCTCCATATCCTTTTTTACTTTAAAATTATTTCTTATCATACCACTTATAATTCCATCCATATGAGCTATTACTTCCCGTTCTCCTATATATGCAATTATATCTCCTTTTTTTACCGAAGTACCTATGTCCTTTAAAACCTTTATTCTTCCATTATTATGTGCTTTAATTTTATATTTAAAATCCATGTTGTTTTTTTTCTCTACTCTACCTTCATATAAAACCATTCCTAATTCACTACCCTTATTAGGATTTATTATTACATGGACATCCTCTTGTGCTACAAATCCAGGTCCTATTCCAATGACTAGCTTGCCCATCATCTTATTTGTTCCAAAGTTTTTATTAGCAAGTATAGAATCTACTACAATGGTTATATCTTGGTGATACAATTCTCTTCCTATCTCATCAATTAAAACTGCCACATGGTCTTTACTCTTTTCTATTGCCTTCTCTATATTGTCTACCAATGTAGCTAAAACCCCTTCTACTCTTACCTCTTTTTCGTATACAGCCTCTGCAAAGGATACCTTTCTTCTAGTGGTAGTGGGTTTTTTCTTTTCAAATATTATAACCCTAAATCCACTTTTATATAAATGGCACCCTACGGCAGTAGCTATGGGCCCTCCCCCTCTTATACCAACTATATGATTCATATACTCTCCCCCAGTCTAAACTTCACTCTCTCCTAGCCTATAGGTAACATACGGAATTAACATATTATAAAATAGAAGTACTTTGAATATTAAGCTGTCATATCCTGTGAAAAAGAAATACATTAAAGCATGAAATATAACCCTTCCCATGGTTAAGAAAAATACCCTTAGGATTAAGTTATCAAACACATCTTCCATGGTTTCAGAGTATTTTTTTGTAATATAGAGTTGTATTCCTACTAGTGGTTTACTAAAGAAGCTATCTCCTATAACTATCATAAAACTATATATTAAAAATCCTGTAAACATGGGTTTTATTAAAAATACCATAGCTATGCTTAAACATAGAGATCCCATAAACATAAGATTTTTTCTTTCAACCTTTTCTGTAAGTCTTATATATAAATAATAAAATAATATGGCCAACAGGGAAAATCCTGAGTTGAGCATCCCTGTTAATCCCTCTTTATTGGAGAAGCTAAATAAAAAAATACTATAGGATATGATTCCAAATTCCCAATAGGGAGTGAGTATTCCATTGGTCATAGTTATTTTCAAGAAATCTTTGTTTTTTAATCTCTTAAAATTAAGTTTTCCTAGGCTGTGGATTTTACTGCTTGGAATGAACATTACATTAATAAACTGTATTATGAGTAGAATTACAAGGGTATATATCATATATATAAATCCATATTTTTCTATGACTATTCCTGAAATTAGGGGAGTTATAATTGAAGAAGCCTTATTTACCATTCCTAATATACTTATAAACTTGTCTGCAGCCTCTTTATCTAACTTATTAGCTTGGAAGAAATTTAAGTTGAAAAAGAACATCCCATCTCCACACCCTCCTAAAAATCCGATTATAGGGGCATAGTGATAGGTATTTTCTTTAAGTATGGCTGTAATTATGAATAAACTTATAAATGATATGGAAGATAATATGTAGTTAATTTTCATATTTTTAAGAGCTATTCTATTAGCTATATAAAAAGAAAGAAAAGCTGCAATATAATTGCAGCTATTGAATATAGCCACTGATTTAATATCTTTAGATGTCTTCCAAAGATATATATTTACAAATATAAGTACAAAACTTTTAAATATGGAATATATCAATCTTAAAAATATTATCTGTTTATATTCCCTATTCATTTTTTTCACCTCTATATCTATATTTCTACAACCGTTCCTGATTTCCCTTTTACAGCATCACTACCTTTATTTAAAGATGCTATTATGGCCTTCCTACCTTTTTTAGAGGAAGCAAATTTCACAGCTGCATTTATTTTAGGTAGCATACTTCCCTTTGCAAAATGACCTTCTGCTACAAATCTATTAGCTTCTTTAACAGAAACTGAATCTAACCACATCTCATCTTTCTTCCCAAAGTTTAATGCAACCTTTTCCACAGCTGTAAGTATTAGTAGTATGTCCGCATCTAAATCTTCTGCTAATTTTTCAGAGGCTAAATCCTTATCTATTACAGCTTCTACTCCCTTTAGGGTATTTTCCTTAATAACGGGAATTCCCCCTCCACCTACAGTTATTACTATATATTCGTCTACTAACTTTTTAATTACATCTATTTCAACTATTTCTTTAGGAACAGGTGATGGTACAACCCTTCTATAACCACGACCTGCATCCTCTGTCATAGTATATTCTTTTTCTTCTATTAATATATCCGCCTCTTCTTTTGAATAGAATTGGCCTATAGGTTTCGTAGGATTCTTAAAAGCCTTATCATTTTTATCTACTACCACCTGAGTAACTATGGATATGGCCTTTTTATCTATATTCCTAAGTTGTAGTTCTTCTCCTATAGCCTGTTGTAGATGATACCCTATCATTCCTTGAGTCATGGCTCCGCATACATCTAATGACATGGGAGGAATTTCATTTTTAGATTGTTCATTTTGAAGTAATATTCTTCCCACTTGAGGCCCATTACCATGGGCAATTACTAATTGGTGTCCTTCTTCTATTAAATCACATATATGTTTTGATGTTTCCTTTATAATATTTAGCTGCTCCAAGGCAGTAGGTGCTTTTTTCCCCTCTTGAAGAGCATTTCCTCCTAGTGCTACTACTATCTTCATAAACAATCCCCCTATATGACTCCATTATTTCTCAATTCATTTATATATTCTTCATCATATGTCAGGTATTTTTCTAATATTTCCTTTGTGTGTTCTCCTAAAGTAGGAGCTGCCTTTTCTATTTTCCCTGGAGTTTTACTCATCTTTATAGGTATTCCAGGAATTTTAGTTTTTCCAGCCACCCTGTGGTCTACTTCCACTATCATTTCCCTACTCTTTACTTGTTCATTTTCAATAACCTTATCTACACTATTTATAGGAGAGTTTGGAATTCCTTCTTCATCAAATATATGTTGCCATTCTTCAGTTGTCTTTTCCTCCATTATTTTATCCATAATAATTTTTAAACTTTCATAGTTTTCATTTCTCAGTGGATTAGACTTATATTTTTCATCTTCTATTAATTCTTCCCTATGAGCTATCATGCAGAATTTTTTCCAAAGGTTGTCATTACCTATGGCTATCATAATTTCCCCATCACTAGTCTCAAAATTCTCAAAGGGAACTATGGAAGGGTGTCTATTTCCCTTTGGTCCTGGTATTTCACCCGAAACCAAATATCTTGCTATGGCATTTTCAAGTATGGCCACCTGGCAATCAAGCATTGCTACATCTACCTTTTGTCCTTCTCCAGTCAGATTTCTATTATAAAGGGCTGATAATATTCCAATGGTAGTAAATAACCCTGCCGTTATATCTCCTATGGATGCCCCTACCCTAGTAGGCATATCATGGCCTGTAATACTCATTATGCCACCCATGGCTTGCACTACTGCATCATAAGCAGGTCTTTTACTATAGGGGCCTGAGTGACCAAATCCAGAGGATGCTGCATAAATTATCCTTGGATTTACTTTTCTTATTTCATCATAACCAAGACCTAATTTCTCCATAGTTCCAGGTCTAAAGTTTTCCACTATTACATCACATTTTTTCACTAATTCTTGTAATATTTCTTTGCCCTCTTGGGTCTTTAAATTTAGTGTCATACTCTTTTTATTCCTATTAATACTCATAAAGTAGGCACTTTCACCATTTATATGGGGCCCAAAGAATCTAGAATCATCTCCTCTCTCAGGCATTTCTACCTTTATAATCTCAGCTCCCATATCGCCTAATACCATAGTGGCATAGGGTCCTGCTAATACCCTCGTCAAATCTAATATTTTAATACCATTTAAGGAACCCATATTTAAATCCCCCTTTTATATGGAATTCTTTTAGCTGGTTCAAAAGCTGATCTTCCTTCAGTTAATATTCCCTCATATACTCCCACATTTCTATCTTCTAGATGATCAAATATCATAGGGCTGTTACAACCATATGTAACATGTTTTATAGGATTAGGATCTAATTTAACTCCTATTATTTCTTCACAGCCCCTACCCAAAGCAATAGTCTGGCCGATAGGATTTACAATCATACTATGACCAAAATAGTGAGTGCCTCCTGCATCTGCACCTATTGAATTGGCTGCTAATAAATATACATGATTATCATATGCACGAGCCTTATTTACAAACTCCCATATTTCAAAACTACGAAGAAGTGCCGCTGGCCTAGTGATAATCTCAGCTCCCTTTAGTGCAAGCATACGACTTAGTTCTGGAAAATCTCCATCATAACAGATTATAAGACCTATTTTTCCTAACTTCGTATCCACTACAACCACTTCATTGCCAGGAGTAGTCCATCCCCCTCCTTCTATCCTTTCCGTTGGGAATGGGTGGGTCTTTCTATAGTTTCCTAATATGTCTCCATTATCATCTATAAGCAAACTACTATTTAATATTTCACCAGGATTCTTCCCCTTTTCATAAAGAGGGAAGTTTATATGAATCTTTAATTCCCTAGCTAATTGTTGAATTTTTTTAGTGTCTCTACCCGGAACAAAATCTAACATTTCATAAAATTCCATAACCTCCATATTAGGAGTAAATCCAGTAGTAATACTCTCTGGCAATACTACCAACTCACAATCATATTCCTTCTTAGCCCTTATAATCCACTCACAACATTTATCAATATTCTGCTTTATCTTATTTGGCTCAATAGCCATCTGAATACAACATGCCACATGTTCTTTCATCTCAATTTCCCCCTTATAATCACTCTATCGTCCTTATTAAAATACCCGCCTAAGTAAGTATTAGACGGGTATTTTTTCTAATGCTAATAAACTACAGCACCTACAAGTTGAAATGAATCATAAATTTTTCAGCAGGTGGAACATCAGTATACCTTCTGCTGCAAACAATTATGAACCTTCTACAGTTACTATAAGATTTACACTATATAATCTGATAGTGACTTACCTGTGAAAATATTTCTGATTTATTGAAACCCAGTAGGTCCACTAAACTTTATATACTCAATTTTTCTTATTCCTCCACATCAAAGGCAACTATACGGCTAATACAAGATTCTCCACCTACAAATCTCCATGGGAAGCATCCTATAACTAATCTCTTGCCTGAAAGTTGGGCAATATCTCCACCTAAGTTTTCTGCATGGATAATATCATGTGGGAATAAATCATAATGCATTAATTGGTAATCATCTTCACTAAAGAAGTCATCTAATCCCTTATCATACTTTTGCATTAAGAACTTATCAGCTTTCTTAGCTTCCTTTGGACACCAATCTCTTATCTTAGTATTCATTGGATGATCTGCTGAACCACAATCTACACCAATCCATTTAAACTTCATTTTCTTACACCACTCAGAAAACTCCTTAGTAGGTCCTGGATGTCTTAACATGTATCTTTCTTCATCAGCTTCTGGCTGATCCCATGCATATTTGTGGTATCCAGTATTTATAATTAAAATATCTCCCTCTCTAATATCAGCTCTTGCCATTAAATCATCAGGAGTGTAGATTCCATAATCTTCAGCCATATCAGATATATCTACAACAACTCCAGGAGCCACTAATTCATCTAGTGGAATTTCAGATATATCTCTTCCATGAGTACAGAAATGGATAGATCCATCTAAATGAGTTCCCACGTGATTTGAATGAGTAAGTACTTGCCCATTGGCACCATTTGGAGCTAATCTTTTAAAGAACTTAATTTGAAGTGGCTCATAAGTTGGCCATGGTGGTGTTAAGTGACTTAATGGTTGAGTTAAATCATACATTTTTACATTTTTCCAATATGGTAACATTTTAAAATCCCCCTCTTAAACCTTATAATAGTAGTTTTTTATAATAATCCTTCTTCTTCTAAAGAAAGAACAAAGTCTTCAAGTGCATCTTCAAAGCACTTCATAGGTGGTCTTACTAGACCTGCACCCACTTGACCAACCCCTGGGTCTTTATGAGCTATACCAGTATTAATTATTGGAGCTATTCCAGTTTCTACTACCTTTCTAACGTCTATTCCCGTTGGTGTTCCCCTAAAATCAAGGGCTGGAATTTTGTATATATCATTTTCTCCCTCAGTAATTTCATACATACTAAGAGTATAATTTAGAGCATCCTTAGGCGTTCCACCTACAAATTTAACTATAGGTAAGGATGTAGCCATGGCAAATCCACCAATACCAGTAGTTTCCGTAATACAACTATCTCCAATATCACGATTTGCATCATCCATACTAAATCCAGGGAAGTATAATCCATCTATAACTTCCGCCTCAGCTGTAAACCATTTATTCCCAAGTCCAGCTACCCTAATTCCAAATTCAGTACCATTTCTAGCCATAGTATAAACTACAGTACTATACTTAATCTCTCCTAAAGGATCCATAGTACATTTGCAAGCTGGCATACTTACATTTAAGAAGAAATGATCATTACTATTCATGAACTTAAGTACATCCCTCTTAGATTCTGTTGAAAAATCTGTCTCAACTATGTAAGGAGCTAATTCTCTTATTAAAAGAGATGTTCCAGCCTTATTTCTGTTGTGACCTTCATCACCCATTTGAAGTATTTGAGATAATATACTCTTTAGATCTATCTCTCCACTTAATTGAATAGCTTCCTTCAAAATAGGAGCAAGGGTATTTTCCATCCATAAAAGTCTATCTATTACTTCCTTAGAATAAGCTCCATATCTTAGTACTTTTCCTAACCCCTCATTTAAAGTACAATAAGCATAATTATCAAAGGCCTTATTCTTTACTATCCACACAGGCATTGAAGGAGTAACTACTCCAGCCATAGGTCCTACCGCATTATGGTGATGACAAGAATCAAATGTAATCTGTCCAGACTCAGCTATTTCTACAGCTTCTTCTTCACTTTTAGCAATGCCTTCATATAAAAGGCCTCCTATTATGGCTCCTTTAAGTGGTCCACTCATGTCTTCCCACTTAACAGGTGGTCCTGCATGTAAAATAGTTTTTTCAGTCATACCAGGAATGTCATCTATAGCTCTTCCTATTCCCACAATTGTTGGTTGTGCCTTTAAAATTCTATCTAGAGCCTCCTTATTAGCTCTATCTATTCTTTCAGTTACCATCATATCCCCCCTCGAGTTTCTCTCTATTCATTGACCATCCCTACTTTAATCTTGATAATAGGGAAGCCATTTTTTTATTCCCCCTGGCAGGTGGCTTAAAATCCACATGTATAGCCTCTATCTTTTGTGATTTTAAATCCTTGTAAAAAGAGTCAAGACCAATGTTTGCAACCTTTAAATCCTTTTTGAAAAGTTCATTTATTTTATTCACAACTTCCACCCCTTAGAAGTTTTAATATACTACTTGTAAGCCTTGCCGCTTGAGCATTAGATGGCATAACCACAACTCCAATGTCTTCTAATCGCTTCTTGGACTTTTTATAGTCTTGTGGGTCATTTTCTGTTCCACAAATTGAACCTACTACAGATAAATACTGTCCCCTGTCTTCAAAAGCTTTTTTAGCTTCTATAATAGAAGGAATCATTTCTCCCACAGGGTCCTCATTAGATCCATATCCTAATACAAAATCCATTAATACTACAGCTACACTTTCATCTTCCTTTTCTTTTAAAAGTCTTTCTACCCTATTAGATGGATCAATCATAGGATGAGGTTTACCTACAGTAAAATCATCATCACCTAAATCGATGCAAGTATCCTTAATACTTTTATGAATATCTAAAAGCTTTAAATCTGGTTTTAATGGAATATTTGAATATACATCCATGTGATTCATGAATATTTTCATAGCTTCATCAGCTAATGTTCCACCTGTAAAAAGACCTCTCATATACTTCTGATTAGATCCTATTTGGGCTGCTTCCATCTTAGCCATTTTTTCAATTTCCTCGTAATTAGGTGTATCTTCTTTATCTCTTAATAAATTAACTGCCATATAAGCTGCATCTTCTAAGTTTTTAGCAAAATATCCACCATGATCTTCTATTTCCTTCTTATCTCCACCTATGAAATTCACAACGATAGGTTTATTAGATTTTTTAACTTCTTCTAATACCTTTTTAGCCACATCCTTGTGTGGTGGTTTTGAAATGAGTACTATGACAGATGTTTCATCATCTTCCAATAAGGACTTTAATCCATCTAACATCATAATACCGCCAATTTCTTTCTTTAAATCACGGCCCCCAGTTCCTATTACCTGAGATACTCCTTCTCCTAGTCTATCTATGAGAACAGTTACTTCTTGAGTTCCCGTCCCAGAAGCCCCTACTACACCAATATTTCCCTTCTTAACCACATTGGCAAAGGCTAATGGTACATTGTTAATAATGGCTGTTCCACAATCTGGACCCATCATGAGTAGTCCCTTTTCACTAGCTAGTTCCTTTAATTTTCTTTCATCTTCCATAGATACATTGTCACTAAATAACATTACGTGAAGACCTTTATTTAAAGCCTTTCTAGCCTCACCTGCTGCATATTTACCTGGTACAGATATTAAAGCTAAATTTAGATTTGGTTCATATTTAAGGGCAGAATCTAATGTGGCTGGTCTATAATCTAAACTACTTTCCTTTTTCTTTTCATTTAAAAGTTTATCTACCTTATCTAATATGATTTCTTTCTCTATGGACTCATGGCATAATACACTTACAAAGAAATCATTTGGACTGGCACTTTTAATGTCCTCACTACTTATGTTTATCATTTCAGCCAATTCCTTATTTAAGTCTGTTGCCATTCCCACTAGGGCTTCTTTAATGCCTTCCATCTTCTTTAACTCTTTAGAGATGAGCATTAAGGTAACCGAATCGTAATACGTATTTTTTCTTATTTCATGACAGACTTTCATCATAATACACCTCCATTTTCTACTATTATTTTGAAAGCCACATATATTCCACAACTTATGTCTGTTCCTGAAGTGCCTCCTACTTTAAGTAGATTTTTTAAGTTATCCTTTAACTTAGCTTCATTGTTCTTACTTAAAATAGATAAAATGACATTCTTAATTGGTAATCCTACCTTTCCCTTAGCTGCCCAATAAAGAAGGTTTTCACTAAGTAGGGTAGTTTTATTTTCTATGTCCTCTACTAAAGCCCTGTTGAATCTTTCCATTTTCAAATCGAAATGCTTATCTAGATATATAAAAGATATTATTACTCCTAATAAAAAATCATCAGTAGAAGGAGTAAGGCCTGGGCCAAAACCTATTATTTGATTAGTTATCCTACTAATCCTTTGTATATCCACATCTCTACATGCATCTAAAAAGATTTTAATTCTTGGTAATATGAATTTAGAATATTCATCTAGTACTCTATCTTTTCTTTTGCATATACTCGTATTGAAAATACAACTTCCAATTCCATCTAAATTCCCTAGTTTATATAAGGTATCTTCCATAGTATCTAATTTGCTTAAAATATTTTTAACACTATCCTTTGTATAGGAAAAATTCGGTGACAAATTAAAGGGCTCACAATTTTGTAGGAATATAACTTCCTCTGAGTTAGAAAAATTAATTTTTTCTTCGTTAAATCTAACCTCATCATTCTGCCTTATATGTAATTCTTTTAACTTCTTATTGTCCACTACTATAGTCATGGGCCCCATCATTTCTTCATCATTTAATATGGATATGATTTTGTGGTTATACATTAAATTGATTGCTCTATTAAAAACTGAGTGAACATTTGCTCTCTTTATATGACCATCTTCAATTTGTCTTTTTAAATCTGAACAAATTCTTTTAGCATCCATAATAACCATTTCCCTTTTCTAATTAAGTTTCATATTCAATTAATATGTGTCTTTGTGTCTATCTACTAAATACAAGCTCTATCTGTTATGGTAATCTTGCAAACAATCCTTATCTCATTTAATCTACCTTAACTATATACAATTACACGACTTAAAGCTTTATATATAATTTCTAAACTTAAGCCTTTGCCTTTTGTAAACTTTCACCATAGGGCCAGTTAATAAGGGCTCTACATTACCCATTGGCACATAATAGTTTAAAACATAATTAAAGCTCCTAATTCACATGAACTAGGAGCTTATTAACATTATTTATTTTATTAAATTTTCATATATACTTAATCTTATTTCAAAGCACTTTTCAAGTGACCAACAACTTGTTTTCTGTGATTCTTTATAAGTAGAGGTAATCTATCATTAATATTTTTAAATTCTACTTCATTTATGTATCCATGCTTTAAAAGAAGTTCTGGAACAATACAATCTAGGGCTCTGTAATTACCATCTTCTATCTTTACGGCAATTCCAATTCCTTCTTCCAAAATAGACATGGAATAAACGCACTCGGCTCCTAATTTAGCTAGGATTCTGCCCTTTGTTTCTTCCATGATAATAGTGTCCAGACGCCTAGTTCCGGCCACATAAAAGGGAGCTAATGTCATAGCCTCAACAATAACCTTTAAGGCTTTATTTCTCTCCTCTGTTCCCCCATTACCACTGGCTAGTTTAGCATATGCTAATGCCATATTATATATGGGTAGCCCATGGACAGGAACACCACACCCATCAATGGCAATTGAAATATGATCTTCATCAATACCAGCCATCTGAGAAACGGTCTTTAACATTTCCCTTTGGATAGGATGATCTGGCATAATATAATCCTTTAGTTCCATATCCTTCAAAATCCCTAGGGCTAACATTCCACTATGCTTTCCAGAACAAGGATTATTTGCTTGGGTAAAAGGAGTCCCTTCCTTAAGTAATCGTTTAGACGTACCATTATGCATAGGCATGGAAATACCACAATCTAGGTCCTCCAAGCCCTTTCCTATCTTTTGTAATAAACTATTTAACACTTTCTCATGTTCTGCTTCTCCACCATGAGACGAAGTAATTAAAGCCAATTCTTCTCTACTTATATTAAACTTATCCAACCCTCCAGCTTCAACTAAAGGAATGGCTTGAATAGGTTTTGCAGCTGATCTCCAAAATGTCCTTTTAAGCTTATCACCATATTCAAATATAACCTTACCTTGAGAGTCAACGCCTACCACGTCTCCCCTATGTATACTCTCTACTTCCGTTCCCCTATACACATGTACCAACTCTACTGACATAATAATCCCCCCATCTTTAAATACTTTAGTTTATCTAAAACTTTTTTATTAATTAACTCTTTTTTCATTATATAATTAATAAATATTTGCCCATTATGATGTTTATTTTGCTCTGTAATACATATGTATCCTTTCTTTTCAAAGAAAGGGTGAGCTGTAATACTTGCCTCTGTATATAACTCCACATAACCTAATCTTATTGCTTCCTCTTCTAATCTATTTAATAGTATTGAGGCAATTCCCCTACTCTGATAATCCTTATGAATGAAAAGTTTATCTATATATGATTCATCATCTAAGTCACCAAAGCCAATGATTTTTTCATCTTCTACTACTACATAGGTTATGTTCTTTTCTAGTGAATTTAGCCACCTTAACCTATTTGGCTTTTCAGGTGCCCATGCATCTAATTGCTCTTTATTGTAATCTTTAGAGTTTACATGATGGACCGTATCATAAAATAACTGTAATACTCCATCTAAATCAGATTTTTCAAACCTTCTAATCTTCATTTTAACTCTCCCTTTTAAATTAAGGTAGTTTTACTTATATACTACTTCAAATTCCTCACACACTACTAACATATCTTCTGAAAATACCTTCCCTTGATCTTTTAATTCTCTAGTAAAAAAATCTATGTGTACATCTCTCCAGTACTTTAAAGATTTATCTCCTTCTCCTTCAGTTTTTGCAAATTCTTCTGTTACCTGATTAAAAGGCACTAACATTACTTTCTTTGCCTGAATAATACATTGAGCTATACCGTCCCAATTAGTGATTATACTCAAATCACCTTCTTTAGGTAGAGGCTCATTCTCTACTTCATACCAATAATACAATCCAGCAGTTGCTCTTTTAACTTTATCTTTAACTAATTTAGCTAAGTCATTAGCACTTTTTTCATTATCACAAAAGTACCATGAAGTATAACTTTTATCAGTATTTTTAATTTGTTCCCCTATGGATTTTAAATACAGCTTCCACATTTCTTCCACTGACTTGTGCTCTTTTCTCATATTCCCTTCATTTATCACAATATGACCTCCATTTAATTGAGCATCTTTATCTAATCTGTTAGGTATATTTGATCTCCTAAGACTCCCTCATATTAGTCAATTTTTAACATAGTTGCCCTATCATTTTCTATGGTAAAAATCAGAAAATCGTCATCTTCATAAACACAATCTTTTTCATATCTAAAATCTTTATCTTTCAACATTACAAAATACCCAATTTCTTCATCCAGTTCAAAGACAGGGCACTCTTCAAACCTTACATCGCCAATATAAATTGCTCTTATCTTTTTCATTTTTTAACCCCTGCTAATAGAAATACTCTACCTTGATTTTTATCATTATTTTTTATCTCCTCCGCTCCCATTATAATCTCCCCTCTCCAAGATTCTTACAATTACCCTTTACTGAAATATCATATTTACATTCTTAGGATTAAAAATAGTCTTTCTTTCAAAATACTCTTTTTCTTTAATAAAAACATAATCATACATACGCATACTTGCTGAACCAGGCTGTAGGGTTGTTATATGCATCTTATTATCTACATCTGACGTATATACCCACATATCTATTTTTCCTAACTGGATATATTCGTTAAAAAGAACAAATTCACCATCAGTGTCTTTTACTAAGAGTAGCCAATATTGTCCATCATCCCACATAATCTCACCCTTTGAGTCTTTCATAGCTACTGTATATAGCTCTACATTTTCTTCTTCATTGTCTCCATCAATATCAATACTATATTGTTGAAGTAGGGTTAATTCTTTTGTATCTATTCTTTCTTGTGATTTTAATATCTTTTCCGTTTCAACGTCTTCCTTTACTCTATTAGGCAAATAAGGTTTATATAATATTCCCACAATAAATATGGCAATTACAAAGATTATAATCTTCATATTGTTTTTCATTCCCATCCCTCATTTCACTATTTTTATATTAATCTATATTCATTTAAATGATATTAAATATTTTTTCAATATGTTCACCCTTGTTCTTCTCATAAATACCACCTTATAAATACTATGAATTAACTTTCTTTCTGAATAATAAGTTAGTTATTGTTCCTAATACTAATGCTTGAATAAAAGAAATTACTAATATCCCAATCACTGCTCTTTTAGTAAAATCATGTAATTGACACATATAAAATATGGCTGCCGTTACAGAAAATATCATATAGTCAATTTTTCTAAACCTCATTATCTCACACCCTTTTGTAATCGATTAAACTTCAATATTCTTTTTCATTTTTACTGCTAATAGTTCTTTTCCTGACCAACTTAACTTGATATTTTCTAACCTTTCAAAACCATTTTTAAGCCAGAAACTTAAAACTTTTTCATTATAGTCATATACAACATCAATTCGTATATCATTAACTTTGTTTCTTTTCAAATATTCTTCTAATCCTAAATATACTTCTTTCCCATAGACCCTATTTTTATATTCATCATGTATCATAAGTAATGATAAATAGCTTTCTTTATTTACAGAGAAATCCATTAACCCTATAATTTCTAATGTTTCTTTATGAACAATTTTACATGAATAAAACCCTACCTGCCTCATGCCTTGTATTTCATTTTCTAACCATTCCATATCTACTTTTTCTTTATCCATATGAGCTAGAAGAAATTTATTATTTGAATTATATACCTCAATGATAGATATTAAGTCTTTATCATGTATAAAGTCCACATATACTCTTCATGTTTCAAATATCATATAAACGGCCTCATCTCTATTTACATTTTTTCATAGATCTATTTAATTTACTAAAATTATAGTATAACAACATGGTAATTTTTACAAATTACATTTTGACCACAAAATACTTTCCTCATAACGAAGAAAGTATTTTAAAATCTTTCTTAACTAACATAGGCTTCTCATCATCCTTTTTATCTTTCTTAGGATGATAAGAAGCCTATGTTGACTAAAATCATTTTGACCAAACTATAGCTCCATTAAATCCATAACCATCATTAGCTAATAAAATCTCATGGGTATTGCCATTACAATCTTTCCACTTAATCTTTTCTGATGGTATTCCACATGGTAAATATGTTTCAATATAGATGACCTTATTTCTTACTTCTTCTAATTCATGTATAACTTCTTTTTCAATAAATTCACCAGTTTCACCATTAAACTCTATCTTTATTAGTTGAAAATCATATATACTTCCAGTAACTTGAGCTTTAAAAAACTCTCCACTACCTATACCTTTTATCTGTAATTCTTCATAATCCTCAACTAAATTATCATTATTAGAGCCTATAATAGATACACATTGTGCTGGGATACTTGCATCATTTAAAATATATCTCACTGTTTTTCCATTAACATCTATGACTTTTAACTCTTTCTGTCCATTAGAATTCCCTTGCTCTAGCTGCTTTTTCAAATTACTTATTTGATTTTCTAGTTGTTGAATTTGTGTATTTGCGTTATCTAATTTATTTTCTAATTTATTTATAGTTACTTCATAATTTTCATTATCTATAGGATCTCCATATCCACTAAATGCCGTTAACATTACAACAATAAGTACAACAACTACTAACATATATTTCTTCATAAAATCACCCCTGCTTTTCTTTCAGTTGAAGACTTTATTATTCTTTCAAATACTTCTATACGTATTTAATTATCATTCTTTTCATCTATTGATTTCATATATTCATATTTCCAGCGTCTATGATTCTTATCATCAGCTGAAGTCATCTTCGTAGTAATTCTTAACTCTACATCATCTAATCCATTTTCTTTTTTATAATCTTCAAAGGCACTTTCCACCATTTCAAGGGTTCTTCCCTTTTCTGGTACTTCTATATCTTTAAATTTATGATCTGAACTTTCATAATTATAAACATGTATTATGGCCATTGATTTATCAATCTTTTTTATACTTCTATTTAAGTTATAAACAACTCCGCCTATAGCCATCAAACAAATTATTATTATCCATATGGCCTTTTTTGCTCTTACTAATTTCATAACTTTGCTCCTCATATTTCTTTATGTAGTTTGGTAACTGTGACTTTTTTAGCCCTTATAAAGCCTGAAGTTCCTAGAGATGAATATATATGACAGTTCATAGTGTTTTGAGCATCTATTTTTATTTCCAAATCTAATATAATACACGTAATGCCTAATAATTCTCCTTCTAACTTAAAATCTACAACATCCTCAAATATTATTTTTACGTAGTATTCATTAAATTCCTTTGGAATAGTAACCATCTTTATTAATAACTCTATCTTAGAACCACTTATATTAATTTTTTCCATATAATCATCATGAAAATCTGGCCAATATCCATAATCTTTTATAATATCATCTGACCCTTGAATATAATCCATCCTATCATCCCTCTTTTATCACTATAATTTTAATAGACCACATTTTCTTTTGTATCATATTTTCTTCGGTCTTCTGTTATATCTGTTAACCATCTATCTAGTGTCTCTTTGTAAAAATAATATTTATCCCCTACTTGAAAGTATGGCAACATTTCTCCTGTGAAAGTTTTGTATTTTTCTAGCTGATATTTTTCTATAGTTATAAGTCTCTTTATTTCTGATTCATTCATATTTAAGTATTCAGTTGCTTCATTCATATCTAGAACACCTTCATACCTATTATTAATTCTTTCATTATTTAAAGAGGTGTCAGTATTTAGATTAACTATATATCCCTGTATGATGATTCCTATGGATATAATCAAGCATCCAAATAAAATATTATAATTGATTTTCATTATTCTTCCCCCATGCTCTAATATAAAAACTAAAGATTACTCTTTAGTTTCTTCTTATAAAACGTCCTTCCATGTCTAGATTGGCAACTCATTTCTATTTATCTAATTTCTCATTAAGTATACTCATAATAATTTGGTTATGATACTTTCCATCTCTATACAATCTGTTTCTTAAAACTCCCTCTTGTTCAAATCCACACTCTTCATAACATTTAATTCCTCTTTCATTGAAAGAATGTACTTTTAAATGTACACAATATAAATTCAAATTATTAAAAGCATAATCTATTAGCTTTTTTATAACTCTTTTCCCATAACCTTTACTCCAATAATCCTTTTCCCCAATTAATATTTCTAACTCACAATTAGAATTTATCCAATCAATACTATTTAATGCACATTTACCTATAGTTATTCCATTTTCTAGTTCTATCATAAACTCTTTATTTTTATTGTAGTCTATATGTTCTAGTCTTTCTTTAATCTGGTTATATCGTATCAATGTATTCCTTATAGAATAATAGTATCTTAATTCCTCATCTTGAAACCATTCATATATTCTTTTATAGTCTTCTTCAACTATATTTCTAAGTATAAAGCCCTCACCTATAATCAATACATTACCTCCCTATACTATATTGATTTTTTATAATACCCATATAATCTTATAGTTTTATTAATGAAAGTATCTAAATATATCCTAATGAAACTAACTAAAATATAAATTACTCCTCACAATTATCATTGATTATATCATATTTGTAATTTAATGGTAAATCACTCCTCTATAAATACACTAAAAGACCTAGCTTATATATAAGCTAGGTTCTACATTTTTGTGTTTTTTAATTTATAGATTTTATTCATTTACTAAATCTTCATAATTAGTAATCAATCCTATAATAAATATCAATATGCCTATTATAAGATAGAAATTAAAGGCAACACCTTCAAATTTCAATATAAAAGGTATAGCTGGTATAGCAATCCCTACAATAAACTCAATAACACCGTGAATACGGAGGGGGATAAGCTTGAATATACCCATTGAAAAATTTGTTAGTATTGTCATAAGCAAATGGATAATTGCCAACATATAAGCAAGTATCATAGGCATTCCAGTTAATCCTAATAATGTTGGAGCAGCCGCAAAAACAGCCACAGTTAGGTAATCTAAGTACCCATGAGTACGTGATGATAGAATTTTCATAATATAACTCCTTCCTAAAATTAAAATAAAGCTTATAATGGATTTGCCTCAGTTAACTAAGATAAATTCATTATAAGCTTTATTTAATCAGGAGTCTGTTATCCATATAACACCTTAAAAATATTACTGGATTAGATGACTGTATTCTATTAGGGCTTTATCGTTGATGCAAATTCTATCTTTTACATAGTTCAAGAGTCCCTGTCGCTTGAGCTTATTTAATATTGTACTGACAACTGGTCTACTAGCACCTACAAAGCTAGCAAGTTCTTGTTGTGTCATCATAAGTTCAATAGAAAAACCGTGAGTACATGGTTTGCTACTAAGTTTAACTAACTCACACAAAGTCTCTACTACCCGTACATCTACTGTTTGAGAAATGATTCTTTGTAGACGACGTTCAATTTTCTGTTTTTGATCAGAGATTTTTTGCACAATCTTCCATGCAATCTCTGGATAATGAATTATCATATTTTGAAATTCATCTACTCTAATACTATATATATGTGCTTTTGGCCAGGCTTGTGCTGACTCCTCCATTTCAACAGATTTAAGCGATTGTAATGCTCCAAAAATATCTCCTTGTCCAAGAAATGCTGTAGTTACTTCATCCCCTTGTTCTGACAAGCGAGTTTGACGAACAAATCCTTTTATTATAAAAAAAATTGATGAACTTAACTCACCTTCTTGATAGATGTATTGTTTGTTATCAACTTCAAGAACTTGTAAAGTAGGACAAGCTTTTCTCAACTCTTCCGTTGGGATATCTATTAAAAAGTTATCAATATTACCTGACATTATTACTCCTCCTAAAATGTAAAAATTACTATCTGAAATAGGATTTAATCTGTATAAATTCATATTCTATGGTGTATAACTACCACATAGTACGCTTTATAAACTTGCTAAAAAACATAACCAGTTTATTTCTTTTTCTTATTATATCATTACGCACAAACCTGTTAAATAATCAATAGTTTTTTACCTATGATAGCATGACCTAATTCTATTTAAGTATTGTAAATAATAGGTACTAAAGTAATTATTTCATTCAATCCTATTTTTCCACTATAAAAAGGATATCTTCCAACTATTGTTAGAAAATATCCCTTTAACACACATATTCAATACTTACAATTCCTTTTTTAGTTTAAATAATGGAACTGTCTTGTTCTTTATTCTAAAAATTATTTTTTAAAATCATCTAAATAGGCTACTCCTAAACTTTCTAGGAACTCCTTTTGAATTGGTTCAGTGGCAGCATTAACCTTCCTAGCATGATCGGCCATTAACTCACCTACAACCGTCCTTAAAGGTCTTTGCCCAGCAGGTGTGTCAATTAATTTTTTCACCTCATCAGCCACATCCTGAGGATTAGGAACCTTGTCTCCAGAAACCATCTCTTCCATCCCATTAAATAATTGATTCATTGCTTCAGCTACTACGCCATATTCCTTAATCACATGTCCATTAGCAGGAGGACGCATCTTACCCGGTCCTTCTGTAGGGAAGCTTCCAGGTTCAATAGTAACCGACTCAATTCCCAATTGGGCCAGATCATAATGATAACTTTCAGCAATTGTATCTATAGCACTCTTAGTAGCAGAGTATACACCCATAAAAGGTACAGTGCCATGAGCCGAACCACTAGTGATTTGGATTAATAGACCTTCACCCTGCTTTCTTAATGTTGGTAACAACCCGTTATTTACACGCATAGGACCAACTACATTTGTATTAAATAAATTTATAGTATCTTCACTTGTAAAGCCTTCAGTTACTCCTGGAACACCATATCCAGCATTATTCACAATCACATCAACACGATTAGTAAGTGACAAAATCCTTTTAATTCCTTCATTAACTGAATCATCACTGCTTACGTCCATTTCTAACACATGTAGGTCATAATTATTTTCCTCAGCCCAATTTTTATATTCTTCCGCTACCGATGTGTTTTTTCCTTCTACACCTCGCATGGTTGCAAAGACTTTATGTCCATCCTTTGCCAATGTTTCAACAATCAATTTTCCAAATCCGCTACTTGCTCCAGTCACAACAATAGATTTCTGCATAGTTGTCATCCCTTATCACCTTCCTATAAAATTAAATTTAACTTATAAGTTAATTAACTAATATAGGCTCATTATAAGATGTATTTAACCCTATGTCTGTTATCTATATAACACTACCTCAATGTCATTGGATTAAATGATTATATTCCATCTATCATAAAATTACTATTATTATCATATCCACAGATTGGGAATATATAATTTTTTCTCAATTATAACGTCACCTTCTTTTAATCTTATATATAACCTCTTATAAAATATATTCATATCCTATACATAATCTAGGCATTAATGTATCATCCTTAGAAAATTCGTACTTTGATGATACATTTTCAAAATCATTTACATTACATGCACCTCTTATCTCCCAACAATCTACATTATCTTTATTAAAAAAATTCTTTACTTTATCATTAGGTTCAATAGTAAATTGCCAATGTCTAGTTATTTCTCTCATATTTAATTTTTCATAGTATTTCTGAGCTCGTTCATCTTGTGAATACCATATACTTTTGTTAGTGTTAAATTTATCTTTCATTATTTTATGTACTTCTTCAATTAACAAATAACCTATATTGTTTCCCCTATAATTTCTATGAACTCCAAATTCCCATACAAATCCATAGTCATCCTTAACTATATCTATAATCTCCGAATTCATCTCTACAGTTATAAATCCAACTATTTTATTGTCTATTTTAGCAATTAAATCAATCACTTGATTTTCGTACTTAGGCTTTTTATGTAACACAACCCACCAAGCATATGAATCTACCATAACACTAGCATGAGCATCTAGCCATTCCAATTCATCTAAAGAACTATATTCTTCTATTGTTATACTCATTTAACCGCCCCCTTAACTCACAAGTTTTACATGGCATCTGTTTTTATGACAAATAACATATAAAGATATTATCGTCTCCATATTAACTTAATATCTTCCGATTGTCCTCCTTGTAGAAATATTTTTTTAACATCTTTTAAGTCATTATCCACAATATCTATTTGAAAACTTCCTGAAGGATTCACTTTATTTGCAATGCTATATCGTAACTTTAAATATAAATTTTCATTAACTATTTCATATTTATATCCACTATACCCTGAAGCACTGTCGCTGATATTCCCTTTTACTATCAACTCATTATCTGCCACTCTTGTTGGTTTGGCCCATATTACTTTAGTAGAAACATAGTGTCCATATATAAAGATTTTATATGCTAAAATGAGTATAGTTATTATAAAAATAATACTAACTACTATAACAATTTTTTTCTTTGGTATAGCTCTAATTTTATTTAATAAGTTCAATTTATTTTCCTCCATTATATAAATATTGATTTATATATTTATGATAGAAATTTAAATTACATAACATTTAAGTTACTCATTATACCTGTTTTACCTCACTAGTAAGTATGCTGTTTTAAATCTGTATAGTATAGTTTATTTTATATACATATATTACCATTAACATTGTAAAAAATATACTCCCTTAACCACAATGGCTGGGAGCACTATGTTAACAAAATCTATTTCTCAATACTAATTGATTTTTTAACTCTCTTTCTTTTTAAAAAATGTAACATCTATAAAGGAGATTCCAAAAGCCAAACCCAGACCACTAGAAAATTCTCTAAATAAATCTATATTTGAAGGTCTAAAAACGTAATCAAAAATATAATTTAACGTACCAAATGAAATAAATAAACCTATAAACTTAATCACTCGTCTCCTTATCTCAACCCATTTTAACTTTCTTAAATTTAAAATAGTAACAAAAGGAACATACAAAAGTAAGAAAAAAGTTAAAAATACATACCCAATTCCAAATTTAAAAGCAAAGCTACTGTCTATATCTTTATAAACCATCCAGAATACAATTATAGTTCCAATTGCAAATAGGATATACAGAATTCTTGTAAAAATTAATAATTTGTTTTTCTTCATTTTACACCTCTTGAATTTTCATTCACATCATTTTACTACATAATATCATATTTTTGCCTACCTACTACTCCTATAGTAATGGCTTTCTTACACAAAATAATAATCATAGAAATTAAATATATACTTATTTACTTCTCATAATTATTATTTTTTATGGTTATTAAAATTACTATAGATTTAATTCCATTTTCCTGTTTCTCGTTGTCATTCCCATTGATTCGTAGAATTTGACTGCATCTTTATTAAATTCCCATACAACTAACTGTAATGATGAAGCACCTTCTGTTTTTGCATAATCTAAAATATATTGAAACAATAATCTTCCGATTCCATTTTTCTTATAATTAGATTTAACACAGAAATTATCTATAAAAGCAAATTTTCTTGGTTTTAGTATCGGGACGCTTTGCGTAGTCATAATTTTTATTATAGAATAAGCCACTAACTCTTTGTTATCTGTATTTTCAACTACAAATAACTTTGTATTATTAGTATTTAATAAATCATCAAAATACTCTTTTAGCAAAGGATTATTAACATCCATATAAACATCTGGTCTATTTTTAAGGTGCAAATTATGTACTTCTATAGAAAGATTACTAATATCTATGTAATCATTACTAATGGCCTCTCTTAACTTCAAATTCATAAAAGTTCCCCCTATTTCCTTATATTAAATTTAACCTATCCGTGTATACCTTTTATATAACGTTTTGTGTTTACGGAATCTCTGAACCGGACCCTTGAAGCCCTTCTCCTCGATGGAGCTTTACGCTCGGTGAAGGGATGTGGTGCACCTGACTTTCCCTAAAAACGTACTTCTGTGCACCCTTGTGTTAAACATTTTGTTAAATGATGTTGCAGACGAAAACTATCAATATCCATAAATTTATTTATTTTTATTACCCAATATATTAACATTGTTAATTAACGCAATCATGCATTATTATCATTTGATGCAATTTTTTTATGAAGTGGTACAATTTTCATTAGACATTGGTTATTGCCCATTTTAATACTCTCTAATAATTCAATGTCAACTTCGCAATCAAAAACATATTCAAAAATCTTCTTGTTATATCCAACTGTGCAATAACACCAAGTTTTTGTAGGTAGCATGTCAACATCTTCAAGCATTGGACATGGACATGAAAAATATTTTGTAAATAAATATCCATCTTTTATGTATCATCCTGCTTCATACTCATTAATTTTATCAACAAAATCTTCCATAGAAACAGAAGTATCATAAATATTTTTAATAAATTCTTTAGATTCGTCTAATTTTCCATTTTCGGTACAATAACAACCTAGCCTAATGCTCTTTATGGTTTGTTCATCAAATTGTCTTTCAAGCTCAGAAGATATATATTTTACCCATTCCTTTTTTTCATTTTTTGTTGGAGAAAATGGTAAATCCATTCCAAAAGCTATTTTACGCGCAACATCTAAATTGCTATATTTCGTAATATTTTCATAGAGTTTTTTTACTTCGTCATGTATTTGCTTCAACATCATTCCTCCTTATGATTAAAATATAATAAATGTTATATAAAAATCCTTAATTCTCAATATTAAACTAGTGCGCAATGCCATCTAATGGTTAGGTTTGTTTACAAACCTAATTCCTTATTTATATCTATATAGCTGTATTCACCACATAGGTTCGTGAATATTTGATTATAACTATATAATTTCATATCTTTAAAATATACAGTTATTATAACATTCTTACTAATTTTTCCAAAAATTGCAAAGTTCCTATTTTATTTTCATAACCTTATAGATTTACATTATCAATGTTTATGGTCTTTATTTCCTAATATATTGGACTTCTTCTTTGTAGATAATAATAGTAATCGAAAAAGAAAGAGGTGTGATAGATTGCCAAAAAAACCTTTAGTAAAAGAAGCAAGAATGGCATTAAATCAATTTAAAGAGGAAATCGCAAACGAGTTAGGTATTTCTGCCACAAATACAAATTTATCTAGTAATATTACTTCTAGACAAGCAGGTCAGATGGGTGGAAAACTAGGTGGAGAAATGACAAAAAGATTAGTAGAAAATGCTTCCAAGGGTATGACTTATACTAATGATTCAACACCTGCAGATTTTTAAATAGGTTAAATATCAAAAGGATGAACGCAAAAATTCTTTCGTTCATCCTTTTTTAAATTAATTTCTTTTTTGTTTTTAATATTGGAATAATAATTTATAAAATCATCACTCTTTTAGCAAAACAAATTATTGCTTTCAATTTTCTGTTCAAATTTCATACAAAATAAAAAGATGAGAGAAAATGAGTTCCTACCTAGAAAGCCTTTCATTATCAATTTTTTCACTTAGCTTTTCTAATTCCTCTATCATTTTTATTAGTTCTAGGTCCTGCCTATCTCCCAATAATGTTTTTTTCTCTATCTTTAATCTAAACAAACTTAATGATATTAAATCTAATTCCCTTTTACTTAGTTCCATATGTATGTCCCCTTTACTATTCCTCTTAAACTTCCCCTTATTCTGTAATTTTCATAGTGCCAATCCAAGTTGATAAATTAAAATAGTGGGGGCTATGGTAACCTAAATTTTAGGCAAGATCATAACCACCTGTCTTATTTACTCAAATCTTTTTAAATCTTTAGTTCCTACTTCCACTCAATAGTTGAAGGAAACTTAGAATTAATATAACATACGATTCTATTTACATTATCTACTTCATTAACAATTTTTGCAAAGCCCTTCAAACATCATGAACACTTTGTTATACGTAGTAATGCAATTAAGTTAGTTTAAAACAATCTAATTTCACTCCGTAGACTACAACCTCAATAGAAAGAGTTTGACATGCCTTTTGAAGTTTAGGAGATACTTTTCCATCGCAAATTATCATCTTACGAACCTTTTTATTGGGGTATTCCTTTTCAATGTCATGTGCATAGCTAGCTATCTGTGTAGCAATAGCATCAGTAAGACAATTTGGGCCTTTTAATTCGCCTACAATTAAGGACCCATCAGAAGCTTCGAGTAGTAAATCAAGCCTATCTCCATCTGATAAAACCTTTTCATAATCAATTACTCTAGCACCTTGTTCAACAATACTTGGAGTTTTACGAATTAATTTTTGTATTTCTGATTCTTTTATCTTGTGGATTTCATCAATAGGGATAATATCTTCTCCCTCATCATAAAAATGTAAATGATACTGAACATCCTCTGAATTTTCTACTTTAACATTATCTTGGTAGTTGTTAATTTTCTTGAGTAATGTATCGACATCTTGTTGTAAAAGTTCTCTTGGTTGCCTTGTTGCAGATCCAATTACTTGTAACTCAGTTTTTGTATTGTTATCAAGTTTAGTAAAGTCAATATTTAAAGAAAGCTTTTCCGCTAAACATTTGTTAAGAGGAATTGGTTTTCTTAGTCGCTTTGATTTTACTTTGTCTCCAATAAAAACCCAATCATCATATTGTGCATCACATGTTATTGAATTATCTTTTCTTGCATCCTTTCCCGAAACTATTCTATCTACCACTATATAACATGTTATGTATTTACTAGAACCAATTTTTGTATGAAAAAAAAGATAACTACCTTGTGATATATCTTTTTTAAACTTTCTACCCCTTTGACCGCTATCCCCATATGTAAGTTCTCTAAAATCAGGATCTTTGTGTCCCTTTAAAGGTGTATAAGTTATAAGAAAATGCTTTGGCATTGTATCATCCTCCTTTTAAAGTAATTATTGCGTATAACGTTTTGCGTGTTTACGACGCAACAATCCTACCGCATTCTGGTTGTGTTGGAAACACACTATTATGTGATGTTTTGAAGACGATATAGCCTTAGAATATAATTCTTCTATATGTCCAACAGCCTCTATATACGCATCTTAGCAAGATTATTTATTTTTTCTTAACCACGATCTTCTTTTATAAGCATTAACTTCCCATTTTATGCTTTTATTGTAGTCCGGTGCAATCCATTTATTGAAATCCTTAAGGAATTCTTTATCCAATCTTTCTTCCAACTCGTTATCAGTAAAAAAAGTAACCCCATCTTTTATTGTTGAAATCACATCTTTACCGAAACGGTCATTAGAAAACGAATATTCCATGCGATGTTCACTAAGTACCTTATTACAATATCCTTCAAACCGCTTAGTTCGATATCTATTTTTGAGAATAATTTTGTCAATTTCTTCGTATACAGGCCTATATTTCTCTGAACTTCCTATTGCACCTACTACTACAAACAGTCCTCTGTTTCGAAGAAAGAATGCAGTATCTTTTAACTGTTTATTAAATCTCTCAACCATATCAACATTAGTCAAGAAATTACTGAGTACAGCTAAATCATATCTTCTTTTAACTGTTTGAATTTCTTGCACTTGATACCATTCGCCTTCAATTTCTTCATATTCATTCCTGAAAATTCTGTGCTTTTCATTAAAGACTAGGTCATTGATGTCCCTAAAGATGGTATGGTGATAAGGAACATGATATTTCCATTCATCAACTTTATCATCAGTATAGTTTGCATATTCAGTAAAATGATGTAGAAAGTTAGTGAACTCATTAGATCTTTCTACATAATCAATGTTTATTTCTTTAATTTTTGATTCTTTCTTTTTTTCAATTTCAAACTTCCTATAAAGTTCATACATATCTGACATAGCATACATCGAAGGACCAGGTCCACTACCTAAATCTAAAATATCAATTCTCGATTTTATAGGGAGTATTCCTTTTTCTAGCAATTCTAAGAAAACTAACTGAAACCTATGATATCTGTCCATAAAATGCAAAACTGTATAGGCCGCAGATACACCTTCTTCGTCATAAGTAATTACATCACAATTCTTCAAAACGTCACTAAATCGATTGCATACTTCTGTTTTACTGTTATCATCAGTATATTTATAAAGAAATGATGTCAGTCTTTTATTTAGCTCACAAAATCGCTCATACAATAGATCATTTTTTTCTAACCATTTAACAAATTCATCATTCATAAATTTCTCTCCTATCATTTGTATCAACTTTCATAACCCTTATCTATTTTTAAACATTACATTACTTACAAACACTTATTTAGAGTAAGTAGTCTTCAAAATATTACATGACGGTCCTAGGATTTTGCGATGGTCCATATGGTTTTTGTGGACTTTTGAAAATGCTATGTTAAGTGACGTGTCTGTTTCACTTAATTGATGTTAGAATCTTCATGATACCAGTAGAAATCCACTTTTTCATATATACTTTTGAACACCTTCCAGCAATTATTTAACTAATTTCCCCAATCTCCCACAAATCCTATCGCGCTTTCTTTCCCATGTAGAAAAACTAAGTGGTTTATCAATTTTAAATACTTCTTCAATCTTTGCTTTGAATGAATTGAGTTTTAAAGGGTCTGTTAGCTTAAAACCTTGAGTTAAAGGAAATACTCCTTTTATATCTTCGTATGAAAAAGGTGGCACAACAATAGGAATATGTTCTTTAGATAGAACCCAAGAGGCTCCCATTTCACACATGCATACTGGACTTTTATAAAAGTTCTCCGATAAAACAAATAAAACAAGCGAGTCACAAGAAAGCTCAGATTTAATAGTATCAAGGAAATTTTCGCCTAACCCAATTCCATATCCGTCAAACGACGTACAGAAAATTTGATTCGACTCAACACCAATTGTTTCTAGTATTTCAATGACTTCCTCAACAATCTCTGAATCTTTTGAGGCATGACTGATAAAAATCTTTGAAATATTTGAAGCTTTTTCATCATCAACATTTGTCATATATGTACTACCAACTTCCTCATTAAACTCATCAATATATTCATTGATAGAATCTATTAGAATTTTGAAGTCACGTCGAAAGCAACTAAGATGATCAGACGTATAATCACTTGTTGAGGTAAAAACCATTGCTGGAAAATAGAATTCTAGTTCGCCAAAATGTTCATATTCAGTAGATTTTTTACCAAACACCTTAACAAGTGTTCTTTCAACCAAGTTCTTCCAATTTTTAAAGTTAGGATCACTACTATCTTCAACCTTAACCATTTCAGATTTATCTATTAACTTTTTTAATAATTTAATTTTAGTATTTGTATCCACAATTTTCCTCCTTATTCATATATAATTACATTTTGTATATCAGACATTTCGCTTAACGTTTTCTTTACGAACCAAGTTCGTTATTTATACCTGTATAGTTGTATTCACGACATAGGTTCGTGAATATTTACTTATATATGGTAATTTTATGATATAACATTATGTAATTTTTTACAATTTGTTCTTGTATATACCATGTTGTTCCCATCATAAAAAATGCTCCCTTCCATCCAAAGAGAGCATTTTCAAATTAAATTTCCCTATTCATCTCATAAACCTTCAAAGCAATCTGCATATTTAATATATTGTTATAATCCTCAAAGTCCACATCAGTAATCTCCTTTATTCTCTGCATCCTGTATATAACAGTATTATAATGAGTATACATATTCTCAGACATGCGTTTTAAATTACCCTTGCATTTAAAATATTCTTCTAAAGTATCTACCAATTGTGAATTCTTTTCCTTGTCATAAGTAACTAATGGCTCTAGCATTTCCTTATAAAATTCACTTAGTTCACCCTTTAATTCCTCATAGGATAATATTCTGTATATGCCTAAATCATCATAGTGTACTATAGTCTTATTTATGGCCTTTTTAGAAGATTTTAAGGCTTCCCTATAACTTTTATATAACTCCCTACTATTTTCATAAAATCTTCCTATACCTATGGAAAAGTTTTTGTGGAGGTCTTCTAATTTGCCATGGGCCACTATTTCTTCGCAAAAGTTTAGTAGCTTCTTCTTTGAATAATCATTTTCTTTACATCCAAATAGGATTATTATCTTATCACTTTTATCTCCATATAAAATAGTATCTTTAACACTTTTTCTAAGGCGCTCCACAATGCCTAGGACCTTATTATTTAAGTGCTTTAAAAAATCCACATTGTTAGGCGTTATTCTCATTTTTATTTTTTCATTTAAATCTATCACAATAGTTGCATAGGATAATTTTTCATCAAATCCGAACACATAACCCTTATTCAAAGCCTTTCTATGGCTGAATTCATCGTTTGATAGAAGATCATCAAAAAATTCTATCTTGTGCTTACTTTCAATTTCAAAAACAGATAATTTCTTCATTAAATCTAGTGCAATTAATGGAGTACAGGATTTTATTATGGAAAAATCTAATGAATTTAATTTTTTGTAGTCTTCCCATATGAATAAATCACCGTAATTTACACCCTTAGCATAGATGGGAATTCTTATTCGAGATACCATCTTTGATTTAATATTAAAATTTTCATAGTACAAGGTAATACCTTCTTCGTTTAAGACCTTCATCTTTTCTTTTCCATAATCCACCTTTTCCAAGGTGTCTTTAAATTCACCACAATTGCCAAAGCATATTACATTCCTAAATATGTTTTCTTTTATGGCCATGGTATTATGTATATTTTCATGTAAAACTTGTCCTATTTCTTTAAGGGTTCCCCCTTCTATCATTAGATTCATTATCTTATTATTTATTTCTTCTATTTTCCCAAGTGCATTAGATTGATGATTTATAATCTCCGTTAATGCTGGAGTCATAATATCTGGATAGGATATGTTTTGGGGTATTTCCACAATGGGAAAACTTAATTGTTCAGATATATTAATAATCGACTTAGGTATCTCCTTTATATATCTCTTTGTCTTTATTCCTATTCCTGCTAATCCCTTTTTATTAAATTTAGTTATAAGGTTTTTTAGTTCCTTCATATTATCTTTTACAGAATATGCTGTAGTTAATATGAACTCTCCTTCTCCTACCCAGTCTATAATATCTGGTACTTCCATAACATTTATTTTAGTAACTCTTCTATTTAATCCCATTTGTCCTGAAATTACTTTAGCATCCTTTAAAATATTTAATTTCAATAATTCTTCTATAGTTATTCCAAAGTTATTTTTCAAAATAAGCCCTCCTAAGGTTTGGCTAAAGATAACTTTTATTTTTATCCTTAGTTTATTTAATCAAATTCATCTTCAATAATTCTTATATGCTTATATATATTTAACAAATCTGATTTTTATTACTAAAAATTAGGACAAAAGTTGGTGTTTTAACGGAACCATTGAATTTAGCCATTTCAATAACACTATTAATAAATCTTTACAAACTCTTTAGATTTTTTTAATACTCTTTATTGTAAAGTAATGCTAAAATATACCATATTAGTGTTTAGGCAGAAGGTGGGAATTATGAATAGATCAAATATATTAAAAGAAGTTTCTAGGGAAGAAGCAGCTAACATAGTAGGCGAGCTAAATGAAACATCTAAAGAATTAGAAGAATTATCAAAATTCGTAGTAAAACTATATGATGAAATAGTTAAAAAGAAATAAAAATAAGGGCTCCTATTAAATTTAATAGGGCCCTTTGTTTTTTATTTATTCTGGTAAAACTCTATTTAATACAATTCCTACCATGGCAGCTAAAGCCATTCCTTCTATTGAACAAGTAGGAGTTATAGCAATAGATGCTCCGCCTAGACCTAGTACTAATATAATCGCACAGATGATTAAGTTTCTAGGTTTAGTAAAGTCCACATTGTGTTCAACTAAAGTTCTCATACCAATAGATGCAATCATACCAAATAATATGATTGAAATTCCACCAACTACTGCCGTTGGTATGGTACTAATGAGTCCAGCAAGCTTTGGTACTAATCCTAGTACGATGGCAAATGCAGCTGCTATTCTCATAACCTTAGAATCCCATACTCTAGTTAAAGCAAGTACTCCTGTATTTTCAGAATAAGTAGTATTTGCAGGACCTCCAAACATAGCAGATATGGATGTACATACTCCATCTGCCAATAAAGTTCTATGAAGACCAGGATCTTTTATGAAATCGTCTTCCACAGTTGCCCCTATAGCTAATATATTTCCCACATGTTCGATCATGGTAGCCATTGCCATTGGAGCTACTGTAAGTATACTGCTCATATTAAATTTCGCTACTGAAAAGGCAGGAATTCCTACCCAAGCTTTAGTGACCATTGGTGCAAAGTCCACATTCCCCGTTGCTAATGCTACTATGTATCCTCCTATTAAACCAACTAAAACTGGTATTACTTTTAAGAATCCCTTTGTAAAAATACTAACTATCATAACTATTAAAAAACTTACCGCTGCTAAACTCCATTTTTGAGAAGCCATGTTTATGGCCACAGGAGCTAATTTTATCCCTATTACAACAATGATAGGACCTGTAACTACAGGTGGAAAATAACTAAGAACCTTATCCGCATCAAAGTAATACATTAAAAGAGCTAATACTAAATAAACTAAACCGGCAATTACTATACCACCCCTGGCATAAGCTAGACCTTCTGCCTTATCCATACCCTTTTGCCCCAATATCTCCACTACTGCTAACATAGGAGCAATAAATGCAAAGGATGAACCTAAGAACACGGGAACCCTTTTCTTTGTTATCAAGTGACATATTAGGGTACACAACCCTGCCATAAATAAAGTAACGGAAATATCAAGGCCTGTAATAATTGGTACTAATACGGTAGCCCCAAGCATTGTAAAGGTATGTTGAAGACCAAGTACAGTTGCTTGCAATTTTGACAGTTGACTAATATCAGTTATGGCTTCGTTTGTTGCCAAAGCTTTTCCACTCATAAATTATCCTCCTTAATTTTCACCTATAGTTTTCTTTTCCTTAAGTGCATGTAAAACCTTTTCCGGTGTAAGAGGTATACTGTTTAGTCTAACTCCAATAGCATCATATAGTGCATTTACTATGGCTGGAGCTGTTGGTATCATAGCAGGTTCTCCAATACCACGGGCTCCATATGGTCCATCTGGCTCTGGATGTTCTACAAATTTAACAACCATATTTGGCATATCGCCAACTGTAGGGATCTTATAGTCTACAAAAGAAGGATTTAGTACTTTTCCGCCAGATAATTTTAACTCTTCCATAAGGGCTGAGCCTAATCCTTGAACTATGGCACCTTCTAATTGACCTTCTATAAGTTGAGGATTTATTATTTTCCCCACGTCAAAACATGAAGATACATTTAGTACATGGATATTACCCGTATCCACATCTACTTCGATTTCTACACCTTGACATCCATAAGTCCAAAAGGCCACTGGCTTATCTCCCATTCCCGTATCCTTATCTGTATTTCTCACATTAGGAGGAATGAAAGAACCTCTTCCTATAATAGGACCGTGAATTCCAGATCCATCTTCCATAGACAGCCCTAAAGCTAAATCTTTTATGGCCATTTTCTTTTCTGGATAAAGGGTAGATACTACATATCCATCTTCTAATTTTAAATCCCTTTTGTATACTCCAAGGCCCATACTTGCCAAGTTGAGTAGTTGATCCTTCATGTCGTCACATGCATTTAGTATGGCGTTTCCAGAGCAATAGGTAATACGACTTGCAACAGTTTGCCACTCATATGGAGTGTGATCTGTATCTCCTGTCTTTATAGTAATTTTACTTGGATCTACAGATAAAGCTTCTGCCGCAATTTGAGTTAAAGCAGTGTCTGATCCTTGCCCAATATCCTGTGCACTTACTAATAGATGTATTGTACCATCTTCGTTTAATTTTATTACTGCTGATGAAGCCACATTATTAGGCATTGATGGCGCTTTCATACCACAAGCTATTCCTTTTCCCCGAAGTCGATTTGGTGCTGATGGGGCTTTCTTATTATATAGGTCTATATCTTCAACAGCCACATCTATGCAGTCTAATAATCCACATACGTCTATAGGTGCATTAGTAGCTGTTCTTCCCCCTACCTTTTGAGCATTGATTTTTCTTATTTCAACTGGATCCATACCTAGTTTCTCTGCTATGGAATCCATATTTTGTTCTATTCCAAAATGAATTTCAGCCATTCCAAAACCTCTATATGGTCCACCTACAGGATTATTTGTATAAACACATATGGAATCACACCAAATATTGTCCACATCATATGGGCCCACAGCAGCAAAACCTGCTGATTTTGTAATGTTTACACCATACTCTGTATAGGCTCCACCGTCCCAGATAAATTCATTTTTTATAGCCGTTATCTTTCCATTTTTCTTAACACCTGTTTTAAATTTAGAATACATTCCTTGTCTTACAAAGGAATTTACAAATACATCTTCCCTAGAGAAAGTAAGTTTTACAGGTCTACCATTTGCTTTCATAGCTAAAGGTATTACTATACCTTCTAGTGTAGTTCCTGCCTTACCCCCAAATCCACCACCAACGGCTGGTGTTAATACTCTCAATTTATTAAGAGGTATGTCAAAGGCAACAGATAAGGCCTGCCTTACCGCATAAGGTGATTGGCAAGAAGCCCATACAGTTAAGTTTCCTTCCCTGTCCATTTGAGCTACAGCACTATGATTTTCTATAGGACAATGTTGGATATGGGGAACGAAGAATTCCGTATCAAATACATAATCAGCTTCCTCAAAACCCTTCTCTATATCTCCCTTTCTTATCTTCTTCCAGTTACTAATGTTAGTTCCTGGCTTTGGAAAGAATATAGGTGCATACTTATATTCTTCTAGATCTGGATGGATAATAGATGCATCTTCATTAATGCCATCCTTTGCATTTGCAACAACTGGTAACTCAGCATATTCCACATCTATAAGTTCTACTGCTTCCTTTGCAATTTCTTCTGTCTCAGCAGCTACCGCAGCTACAGCTTCTCCCCTATATCTAACTTTATCTACTGCTAAGAAAGTCTTATCCTCTAAATACAGACCTACCCTTTTAGAAAAATCCTTTCCTGTAGTTACCACTTTTACTCCCCTTAACTTTTCAGCCTTAGAAGTATCTATATTTATTATTTCTGCATGGGCATAAGGGCTTCTCTTTACAGCTGCATATAACATGCGTGACATCTTCAGATCATCTACATATTTTAAGTCTCCTGTTACCTTTTTAATCCCATCTACCCTATGTATGCTCTTACCTATATATTTCATCTTATTCACCCCTTTTTGATCCTATATTTCATTATTCTTATTGGAGATTTCCATTATGGCTTCTACTATTTTTTTGTATCCTGTGCATCTACACAAATTACCACTTATAGAATCCTTCACTTCCTCCTCTGTAGGCGTAGGATTTTCTTTTAAAAGACCCTTAGCACTCATAATCATTCCTGGAGTACAATAGCCACATTGTAGTGCTCCATTTTCAATAAAAGATACTTGTAAATCATCTAATTTAGTTCCATTAGACAATCCTTCTATGGTTACGATTTCTCTACCATCTGCTTCTACACCTAAAACTAAACAGGCATTAATAGGTTTTCCATCAAGTAAAATAGTGCAAGCTCCACACTCTCCCATGCCGCAACCTTCCTTGGCTCCTGTTAAATCGAAATCTTCCCTTAACATGGTAAGTAAAGTCTTATTAGGTTCCACTTCGTATTCTATTTCTTCATTATTTAATATAAAATTTATTTTGTGCTTCACTTTGACACCTCCTCCTTTATAACTTCAAGGCTTCTTTTTATAGCCACCTTCACCATATCTACTCGGTACTCTTTACTAGCTCTCACATCTCCTATAGGAGCACATTCTGTAGCTGCTATTTCACATGCTTCTTCTATAACTTCATTAGTTAAACGTTTTCCCTTTAAATATTCTTCCGTTTTTCTTGCTCTTATTGGAGTTGGAGCAACAGAAGCTAAGGCAATTCTATATTCATCATTTGCTAGGCAGCATGTAGCTCCTACTGTTGATAAGTCCACTTCTTTTCTTCTAGAAATCTTTTGAAAACCACCTATTATGCCATCATAACGTGGTATTTTTATTGCCTTTAATATTTCTCCATTCTTTAAAGAAGTTTTTCTTACCCATACAAAGAAGTCATGAATAGACATTTCCTTTTCTCCCTCTGGAGTAAAAATAACTAGTGTTGCGTCTAAAGCCAATAGTGGTGTAGATGTATCTGCCAATGGAGATGCATTACATATGTTACCTGCCATAGTAGCCCTATTTCTTACTTGTCCCGAACCTACAGACTTGGCTCCCTCACTTAAAACTTTATAGCACCTCTTTACTTCCTTGTGATGGGCCATATCATTTAAATTTACACAAGCTCCAATATATATTCCATCATTATCATACTTTATATCATAAAGCTCTTTTATTCCCTTTATGTCCACTACCACTTTAGGATTAGTTATATTCTCCCTAATTCTAACTAATAAATCTGTACCACCATTTAAAATATGAGCATCATCCCCATATTTTAATAGAAGGTCACTTGCTTCTTGTAATGTGGTAGGTTTATAATATTCAAAATCTCTCATTTTTTTTCACCCCCGAATGTATATAATATGTATATTCCAAAGGGGGGTTCTTCATTTTGTTTATTGTCCTCAAATTTTCATCTATTTAAATTAAATAGGTTTGTTAATAAGTACTAAAAAAATATTATCTATCCACATAACCTTAGTAGTTTCTACACAAATACACAAAAAAGGTGAAAAAAGCCCAAGCCTTTTTTCACCTTCTTTATATACCTTCCCTATTCTATTTCATCAATAACATACTTGGTTTCTTGATACACATAATAGTTAAGCCAATTAGTAAACAATAAATTAGCATGACTTCTCCAGGTTAACACTGGATTGTTTTCAGGATTATCCCTTAGAAAATAATTTCTAGGTATATCTATATCTAACCCTTTATCCACATCCCTCTTATATTCCTTTAACAAAGTATCAATATCATATTCAGAGTGACCAGATATGAAAAACTTTCTCCGATCTTTAGAAGCTACTAGATAAACTCCCGCTTCCTCTGAATGGGATAGCAAATCTAGGTCTTTTACCTTTTCTATGTCCTCTCTCCTAATCTCCGTATGCCTAGAATGGGGAACCCTAAATAATTGATCAAATCCATAAAAAAGTTTTTCCTCCGGTTCATTTATTTCATGATCAAATACTCCAAATAATTTCTCCTCTAGGTCATATTTAGGTACATTGTAATAATGATATAACCCGGCCTGGGAACCCCAACATATATATAGGGTGGAGGTCACATTTCTATTGGCATAATCTAAAATCTCCTTTAACTCTTCCCAATAGTCCACTTCCTCAAACTCTAATTGTTCCACTGGGGCTCCCGTAATAATCATTCCATCAAATTTCTTATCTTTTATATGATTAAAGTTTTTATAAAAGGTATCTAAATGAGTTCTTTCTGTATTTTTAGATTCATGGGACTCCATACAAAGGAATGTCACTTCTATTTGAATTATAGAATTTCCTATGAGCCTAAGTAATTGTCTCTCTGTAGTCTTTTTATCAGGCATTAAATTTAGTATGGCTATCTGAAGTGGCCTTATATCTTGATGGATGGCTCTATCTTCTTTTATAATAAATATATTTTCTTTCTTTAATTCTTCTCCTGCAGGTAATTTATCTGGTACAATAACTGGCATGTGCGCTCCCCCTATCCTTGAACCTTTTCTAGGGCCTGTTCAAAATCCCCTATAATATCATCTATGTGCTCAATACCTACAGAAACCCTAATAAGTTCTGGTAGTACCCCTGCATTTCTTTGTTCTTCTTCACTTAACTGTCTATGGGTAGTAGAACTTGGATGAATAACTAAAGTCTTTAACTCCCCCACATTTGGTACTAATGTGGCTAGTTCCACAGAGTCTATAAATATTTCCCCTGCCTTTTTGCCTCCCTTTATACCAAATGCTAACATTCCTCCAGCACCCTTTGGTAAATACTTTTTCCCAAGTTCATAGGAACTACTGGATTTTAACTTAGGGTAATATACCCAATCTACCTTTTCATGATTTTCTAAATAAGTGGCTAATTTTAAAGCATTTTCACAATGCCTATCCATTCTTATGTGTAGAGTCTCTAGTCCCATATGGAATAAGAATGAGTTAAATGGACTTAAACAAATTCCTAAATCTCTCAACAATTGTACTCTTGCCTTTCCTATAAAAGCTCCCTTTCCAAATGCATCCGTATAGACCATACCATGGTAGCTAGGGTCTGGCTCAGTAAGTTCTGGAAACTTGCCATTATTCCAATTAAAGTTACCACTATCCACAATTACTCCACCTATGGAATTACCATGACCACCAATATATTTAGTTGCTGAATACACTACTATGTGAGCCCCATGTTCAAAGGGTCTGCATAGATAGGAGGTAGCAAAGGTATTATCCACTATGAAAGGTACGTTAAATTCTTCTGATAAATTACTAAATTTATCAAAATCTAGCACATTAAATCCTGGATTTCCTATGGTCTCTCCATATAAAGCCTTAGTATTTTCTTTAAATGCATCTCTTATAATTTCAATAGGATCATTAGGATTTACAAAGGTAACCTCTATTCCAAATTTCTTAAAAGTATTATTAAACAAAGTATAAGTTCCACCATATAAAGTACTTGCAGCCACTATATGATCTCCTGCACCACAAATATTTAAAAGGGCTAAACTAATGGCTCCTTGACCAGAAGATGTGGCTAGGGCTCCTACTCCACCTTCTAATGCATTCACCTTTTCTTCAAATGCACTACTTGTGGGATTATTAATTCTCGTATATATGTTTCCTGCTTCTTCTAAATCAAATAATTTTGCAGCCCTCTCTGCACTTCCTAGATAATAGGATGCGGTTTGATGGATTGGCAAATTCCTAGCACCCGTTTCATCTGCTTTATAGGTTCCTTGTACTGCCATTGTGTTAAAATTCCAATTATTATTCATAAAGTCTCCTCCCTTTTTATGGAGAATAGAAATACCTATTTAGAACTAATTTTTTATAAAAAAATCCTCTTCCATATATGGAAGAGGATAGTTCGCAAAAGTTCCCTATTCTCTCATCTTCCAGATAATGATTCTGCAGGATTTAGCACCTTTTCAACGTTTTAGTTGCTGGTTGCTGAGACGTCACAGGGCCTGTTCCCTCTGTCTCTCTTGATGAGATATTAAATTTCTTAATATTATATTTTATTTTAACTTTTCTGTCAATAGACTATATTAATTCTTTTATCCTTTTTATGAAGCTTTCCACATCATGCCTATTAGTATCAAAGGAAGTAACTAATCTAACTAATGAACTTTCTTCATCTAGTACATAGAAAGGATATTCTTCCTTTAGTGGTTCTATAATATGTTTTGGCAAGTGGACAAATATCATATTAGTTTCCAACTCCTCTGCCATTGTTATTCCATGTATGTCCATTAGTTCCCTTTCTAATAACTTAGCCATAGAATTGGAATTTTGGGCATTTTTAATCCATAGATCATCTTCTAAATATCCTATGAACTGGGCTGATACAAATCTCATTTTAGATATTAATTGCATTCCCTGTTTTCTTATGTACTTAAAGTACTTGCTAAGATCTGGGTTAAGACAAACTATAGCCTCTCCAATCATCATTCCATTTTTAGTTCCACCAAAGGATAATAAATCTACTCCCGTGTCACATATCATTTCTTTTAAGTTAGTATTAAGTGCCACTACAGCATTAGATATTCTAGCCCCATCTATATGTAATAACATATGTCTTTCATGGGCAAAATCTGCTAATTCTTTAATCTCTTCTATAGAATATAAAGTACCCTTCTCAGTGGGTTGGCTTATGGATATGGCCTTTGGATGTACTTGGTGTTCATCCCCTCTACAGGTGATTAACTCTTTTATTTTTTCTAAGGTCAATTTTCCATTTTCATTGGCTCCATATAATATTTTGCATCCACTAAATCTCTCTAAAGAGCCGCATTCATCCACATTAATATGGGCCGTATCAGCACATACAACAGCTTCAAAGGGTCTTAATAATCCACTAAGACCTACCACATTAGCAGCAGTTCCTGTAGCTACAAAATATACATCAACTTCTTTTTCAAATATCTTTTTAAATTTATCCATGGCTTCCTTAGTATAATCACAATTTCCATAGGGTAGTGCATGTCCTACGTTAGCTTCCACTATCTTTTTTAATATGTTTTCATGTACCCCTGAATTATTATCACTTAAAAACATTTTCATAATCTTATTCCTCCCTCATGTTAAACCTAATTATTTTTATTTGCATATCATATCTATATGGGGAATTCCATCCTCTAAATATACCTGTGATATGGGGTTAAAGCCTAAACCCTTGTAAAAGTCTATAAGATATTCTTGGGCAGATATTCTAATACTTTTATTTCCTATGAACTCCATGGCTTTTTTCATTATTTTTGAAGCCAGTCCCCTATTTCTATATTCCTTGGTGACTAAAACTCTACCAATTATCATTTCATCATCCTTAGATGGAATTATTCTTAAATATGCACCTATTTTATCTCCATCCTTAATCATCACATGAAAGGAATCCATATCCTTATTATCACATTCCCTATAAGGACAATTTTGCTCTACCACAAACACATCTATTCTTTCCCTTAGTATGTGATATAATTCATCTACACTTAGTTCATTAAACTTCTTAATAATATATTCCATATAACTCTCCTTCTTATAAATTACTCCCATTATACTGGATTTTAACCATTTCTACTAGGTTATTTTATAAACAAAAATAAAGTAGCATTAAAGCTACTCTACTATTCTGGTATTATCTCAATTATACTTCCTTTTACCTTATTGTTATCATCTCCTAGTATTTTTATAAAGATCTTATCCTTTACAGACCTACTAGTATCTTCTTCTTTAGTAAAACTATTTTCTTTTAGTATATTTAGAGCTTCATCTTCATCCATACCCTTTTTTATACCATATACATCCTCATTACTGCTCTTTACTATTATTTTTCTCACTTTACTATCCTTATCAAATCCTATACTAAGGTGTTTATCATCATATGTTCTTTCATACCCATAGACACAAGGGGAATATTCTCCTTCTCCACCTAATATATATATTACTTCCTTTTCTTCCATTAAAAGCTTTATTCCAAATACATTAATATTAGGATTAATTTCTTCACTTATGAATTTGTCTTCCTTGGAAGTATTGCATCCAGCAAATAGACCTATAATTAAAGTTAAAAGCATTACGCTTTTTAATAATCTTTTCATGATTTTGCCCTCCCTTAAAGCGAAAAGGATATAACCATAATCCTAGTTATATCCTATGTATTCTTATTTTTCTACTTCATACTTTCCATCTTGCCATCCAATAATTCCACCAGGAAGACGGTATACATTTTTATATCCTAAAGACTTTGCAAGGGCTGCTCCCACATGACTTCTTCCACAAGCAGTGAATCCACAATATACAACTATAGTCTTTTCTTTGTCATCACCTAATAATTTTATAAATGCTTCCTTTTCTTCCTTAGTAGCATCATCTATAGACTTCTTAGGCATTACTCCATTTAAGGCTGTTGGTATGTGACCTTTTTTGTAAAAATCATTCGGCATAGTATCTATGATTACCATATCTTTTCCTTCATCTATCCATTTTTTAAGTTCTTCTCCACTGACTAAGTCATATCCGCCAGCCTTTTGACCCTTAGCTAGCTTAATGGCAGCTGCCTCAATTTTAACTTCATTTCCATCTGGAGCTGTACCTATTTTCTTTGCTGCAGAAGAAGTTCCACAACCTACAAATGTTCCAAGTGATAACACAACAATTAGGATTACTCCTAATATTCTTTTATTCATTACTTTCTCCCCCTTGTAATTACTAACTCTTACATATTTTACTATTTAAATATTATTACAATATTTACCTAAAATCCAATTCATAATCCTAATGACTTTTTGGGAATTATTTAGAATTTCTATAATTAAGCATAATTCTTTTAATGTACATAGGAAGGACACAAAGAATACACATAAGGCTTCTATACTTTAATCATGAAAGATTTGGTGAAGGGAGAATGTATTATGAAAAGAATTATTGGTTTTATATTAATAACCACACTAATGTTTGGTCTTATGGGGTGTACTGGAAAGGAAGAAGTAGATTCTAGTGTGGATGAAAATCCTCTGGCTAATAAGAGTTTCGCATCCTTTGAAACAAAGGATTTAAAAGGAAATGAAGTAACAGAAGAAATATTTAAAGATAAGAAATTAACTATAGTTAACATATGGGGTACATTTTGTAGTCCCTGTATAGAGGAAATGCCTGAGCTACAAAAAATTTATGATAATTATAAGGATCAGGGAGTAAATGTAGTTGGTATAATAAGTGATATATCCTTAAAAAATTCCACTGATGAGGCCGATAATATTGTATCAAAAACAGAAGTTAAATATACAAATTTATTATGTGATAAAAATCTAAATGATCTTACAGATAATTTTTCTTACGTTCCTGTAACTTTATTTGTAGATTCAGAGGGAAAAATATTAGAAATTTTCGTACCGGGAAGAGCCACATACACAAATTTATCCAATATAATAGATGATATCTTAAAGGGTGATAATTAATGATCACTAAATTATCTCTCATAATAAGTATTTTAATGATGGGATTAGGCGCTACTAGAGGGGAAGTCTCTAGCATATTAATTAAATCCATAAATATATGCCTTGAATGTATAGGAGTTGGTTAATATGAGAAAAGCTGTCCAAATTATATGGACTATTATTACAAATGGATACGTTCCTGGCTTTATAAAGGGTACTATCTACAGAGGGGCTACAAAGAAATTTTGTGTTCCTGGATTAAACTGTTATTCCTGCCCTGGAGCATTAGGCTCTTGTCCAATAGGTTCCCTTCAAGCAGTTATAGGAAGTATAAAATATTCTATTTCCTATTATGTCCTAGGTTTTTTATTTTTAATAGGTACCATAGGAGGGAGATTTGTATGTGGATGGCTTTGCCCCTTTGGACTTATACAGGAATTATTATATAAATTTCCTTCCAAGAAAAGGGTTTTATATGATAAATTAAAATATATAAAGTATGGAGTATTAATCATATTCGTAATACTAATGCCCATGTTATTTACTAATAAATTGGGCATGGGAAATCCGGCCTTTTGTAAATACATATGCCCCGCTGGTACTTTAGAAGGAGGTATTCCCCTTTTAATTACAAACCCAGCTTTGAGAAAAAGTATTGGACTTTTATTTACTTTAAAATTTAGCATATTAATTATTACTCTAGTGAGTTCAATAATATACTTTAGGCCCTTTTGTAAGGTCTTATGTCCCTTGGGGGCCATATACTCCCTATTTAATTCTATAAGTTTTTATAGATTAGAAGTAGATTCAAATGAATGCATTAGTTGTGGCCTTTGCTCTAAGGCATGCAAAATGAACGTGGTACCTTGTAAAAATCCAAATGCTTTAGAATGCATTAGATGCAATGATTGTATGGATATATGTCCTACTGATGCAATAACATGTAACATGAATATTCCTAATAAAAAGAAAGGAGTTTTTAATAATGAATAAAAGAAATGCACTAACCATATTATTATCCCTATCCCTATTAATGTCTGGCTGTACTTCTACTACAAGTACCTCTGCTGTAAACAAAGATACTAAAACCCAAGTTAATGCTCATATGAATTCTAATGAAAAGGAAAGTATCCTTGAAGAAGATAAGGAACTAGGTGAATTAATAGAGGATTCAAAGGACCAATTATCCTATGAAGACTATACTAAAGTAAAAGATCTTTACGAAGAACTTATTAAAGCCGATTCTAAAGAAGATTTTGAAAAGGGTGATGAAATTCACGAAGAAATATCAAAGCTCTTAGAGGATGTAGGAATTAATATGAACGATGATGAGGGTGAAATCCTAGGCAAATATGATGTGAAAAATGGAAAAATAAACTTCCCTAAAGATGTGGACCCTTCCCATAAGCAACTTTGGGATAAGGCAGTAAAGACATATGCCAATACCCATTTAAATAAAATAACATCCTTCTGTGTTACTACAGATGGAAAAGATGGTATTACAGGTGCTACAGGCCCAATAGATGATGAAAATACAATATTTGAATTATCCTTAGATCCGGAAGATTCTTTAGATTCTAAGGGAAATCTAGTAGGTAGAGAATTTGATCACACCCTAGTTCATGAGCTATTTCACATAATCACTTTAAGTAATGATCAAATGAAGGACAGTATAGATGAAACAAGTGCTACCCTTACTGTAGATGAAGGCACTACTAAAGAAAGTTCTTACTTAAACACATTCCATCAAAAGTTTTGGAAAGGCATCTATGAAGAATGTTTATCTATAGAAAAACTTAAAGAAGAATCTCCAGAGGAAGCTGATGAGTTAGGTATGGAGTTCTACGAAAAATACAGCGATCAATTTGTCACCGATTATGCGGCCACTAACTCCGTGGAAGATATAGCAGAATCCTTCACTTATTTTGTACTAGACCCTAAACCACAGGACGACAGTATTAAGAATAAGAAAATATTATTCTTCTATAACTACCCTGAATTAGTGAAATTGAGAAATACTTTAAGAACTAACCTAGAATTAAATTAAGGTCTAAATAAAAATAAACATGGTCATCTATGTAAAGATGACCATGTTTATTTTTTTATATTATATTTATTCTTCATCAGATACGATGACTAAATTCCACTCGTAAAGTTCGTACTTATATAATTTTCTATCAATTATTGGGTCCTTATCACAAATAGCCTTTGCTTCTTCTATGTCCTTAGCCTTAAATAAAATCATACCTCCGTCTTTTGCGGCAAAGCCCCCACCAGCAAAATATCTTTCCCTAGATACTCCTTCTAAATACTCTGTATGATCATCAAAATCCTTAGGCCCAAATTCATTTCCCTTTATTCGATAATCAATTCTAGCAAATAATCTATCGCCCTTTTTCATATTTAGTCCTCCCTTATTCTATCCATAGCCCAAGCCATATTTTCAGCAAATTCACTATGTACATTTTACCAGAACATAAGTTCGATGTAAATAAGGAAAAATATCACTTAAATTAAATAAATATGGTCATAAATTAATTTCTATGAGTTCCTCTACTTTACTTTTATCTTCTTTGCCTATTCTCAAATATACCCTTTCTTTGCTTTTGCTGGTACTTTTTTTACGGGATTCATCATTCTTAAAAGTGAGCCACAATTCATAATAAATCTTATCATTTTTCATAAAAAGCTCTCCCCACTGGTGTTCTAATAAACTATCCCATGTATATTCTCCTGATTGGGACACTACCTTATCCTTTTCTATAACTTCCATGTACTTACCTTTAAAATACATAGCCAAACTAGACATTCCACAGATCAATCCAAGCATACCTGCACCTATTCCTAATGATGCATAATTACTTATAGTAATGGCTACTATTAGCCTCCTGCTATGCAATGACTCCCCAGCCATTTGTTTCCACAATTCTTTATCTATTTCATCAATATATGTATAATTAAACATTTCAAATATATTATGTACATAACCTAATTCTTTCAAATATGGATATGCTTCACTAAACTTTACTAAAAAATATAAGCACCCTATGAATGATAATATTCCATAAAATCCTGAAAATATTAAGTCTATATTTAAATTTCTCACACATATAATATAAGCATTGTTTATTCTCTTTTTATACTTGCTATAGGAATGAATACTCATTGTAATTAAAAGTAAATATACTACAGGAATAATTATATTAGACTCTTTAACTTTATTTAACTTGTATGACCCAATAAACAAATATAATAATATAAGTAATATACTTTTAAGATTTTCTCTTACCTTGTGATTCATAAACACTCCCCCTAACCCCATAATTATTATACAATATTTTCCATATCATTCCCATAAGTAGTTCCTCATGGCCCTTGAAGACAAAAAAAATAAGAGCCAATTGGCTCTTATTTTACTCCATCTTCAGAATATCTGTTAGCAGCATTCCAAAGCATATATTCTTTTATACCTAATTCATCTAGGGCTCTTACTTGAGCTTCTACTTCTTTAGGACCATACTTTATATATCCTTTAACCCATTTAGCTGTAAAGTCTTGAATCCAAGGTCTTATAGAAGCTGGGGTTTCTATGTTTTTATTTCTGTTTATGGCATCTTTAGTTCCATAGTATAATGTTTCATATGGATAAGCATCTGGTACGGATAGTTTATAAGTTCCGTTTGCATAGTGACTTGGGTACATCATAGGGTTAATCGTGTCAACTACGTTACTTACAGCTTCCCAATATTGACCTAATCCCATATCATCTGTTACAGATCCTACTAGACCATATACATCTGCTCCTATATATACTTCTTCTGGAGATAATTGTTCTCTAGCAAACTTTAAGTAATTTTGAATTGTCTCTGGCTTACTTTCTCCTTTAGTGTTTCTGTAATCCAATACTTTATCTAATTTACCACCATTTGATGCTGGGAATCTTACATAATCAAATTGTATTTCGTTAAATCCTGCCTTTGCAGCTTCTTTAGCTACGGCAACATTATAATTCCATAATTCCCTGTCGTGAGCAGAAGCCCAAATAAGTCCATCACTTTTAGTATATGGTTTATTATTAGACCTATATACAATAACTCTGTCTGGATGTGCTTTAGCATATGTTGGATCTTTGAAAGATACAATCCTAGCTATGGCATAAATATTATTATCCTTTAATTTTTTCATAAGTGCTGCCACATCTTTGATTGGTGCTCTTTTATTTGCATCTGGAGCATACTTTTCAGCAGCTTCTGTTTTGAATAACATGTTTCCATTGTCATCTTTAACGTCTATTACGAAGGCATTAATCTTAGTTCTCTTAGTCATTTCAATAAGTTCATCTATCTTGCTATTAGAAGCACTGTAAAGTGTCACATATACACCTCTTACTTCTTGCTTTGGATTAGATGGATAACTCTCTACTTTATTTTGCGGTGAAAAATCTAGGTTTCTAAGTTTTTCAGATAAAAGTTCCCTTCTATCTTTTACCGTATATTCAGCAGCTATGTACCCTTCTTTTCCATCGAAGCTTACCTTATACCACTCTCTGTTTTGCTCATCTACTGCACTTTCTAGTACTGTTACTTGAGATCCCTTTAATAGGTTGTCTACTATATTGGCATCTCCCTTTGCTTCTTCTCTCATTCTTAATTTACTAGCGCTAATATACACTAGATTATTTTCTTTCTTAGTTCCCTCTTTCCCTTGACTAGTTTCATCTTTAACATCCGTTGATGTAGTTTCTGTTACTTCTTCCCCTTTTGAATCTACAACTTCAACTCCACTGTCCGTGCCTGATACTGGTGTGTCTTTTTTAGTACATCCTACTACACCCACAACTAGTGCCAAGCTCAGACATAATGCTACAATCTTCTTCTTCATTCTGACACCCCATCCTATATTTTTACTTACTTTTTAATTATAACATGGCATTTTATCTTTTTGAGTAAATATTTTATTACGAAATAATTTCAAATTTAAAAAAAGCCTAATTCTAGGCTTTTTCTAATTTATCTTTTATTTAATTTAAGTCCTACAGATTTTATCATTTGTACATCTTCTGATACATTCTTACCTGTAGTAGTAAGATAATTTCCAGTTAAAGCTGCATTTATTCCAGATAGGAATCCATCTTTATCCTGTTCTCCTAAGGCCTTTCTTCCTCCACCAAATCTGATGCTTGCATCTGGTAAGATAAATCTATATACGGCAATTATCTTTAATATTTCAAGAGGCAATAATACATCATTTTCTTCCATTGGTGTTCCTTGTATAGGATTTAAAATATTTATCGGTACAGATTTAATTCCTAAGTCTTTAATCTCAAAGGCCATATCTATTCTATCTCCTTGGCTTTCTCCCATACCAAATATTCCACCACAGCAAACTTCCATACCTGTTTTTTGTACGTTCTTTATAGTTTCAATTCTATCTTCATAAGTATGGGTAGTGCATATTTCTTTATAGAATCCTCTACTAGTCTCTAAATTGTGGTGATATCTAACAACACCCTTTTCTTTTAACTTTTCGGCATCTTCTTCCTTTAATAATCCGTGTGATGCGCATATATGTAAGTCTGTACTTCCTACAAGTTTATCGTATACTTCTAATAATCCATCTAAATCTTCTTTAATATCTCTACCACTACTAACTAGTGAAAATCTATCTACACCCTCTGATTCCATTTCCTTGGCTCTTTCTATGATTTTATCACTATCTAGTAAGCTATATGTTTCTACTCCCGTCTTGTAGTGAGATGATTGAGCACAATATCTACAGTCTTCTGAGCACTTTCCAGATTTTACATTCATTATGGTACATAGGTCTACCGTGTCTCCTACAAGCTTTTCTCTTATTTCATTTGCACTTTCAAATAATACTTTACAGGTCTCTTCATCTTGAATATTTACTAGTTTTAAAGCTTCTTCCTTTGTTATTTGTTCTCCATTTAATATTCTTTCTTTTAACCCTAGAATAAAGTCTCTCATCTCTTATCTCTCCTATGCTACTTTTTTAATATGTGCTTGAAAATATCCTGCTCTTTTAAGGGACGGTATTACCCTTGAAGCCACAAGAGCTACTATACAACTTAATACAATATCTTGAATTATAAAAGGATAAAAACCAAATTGCATTGCATTATTAAATGAAATTGGTTTACTTAAATAATATTTAAGTATCACATATAAATATGGAACACCAACCATATATACTACACCTAATCCTGGTAGTACACATTTTAATAAACTAAAAAAAGTGTATTTTTCTTGTCTTTCAATTAAAAATCCTATTACTGTAGCACATAATATGAAACCTAATAAATATCCAAATGTAGGAATCAACACATATGTAGGTCCTCCACCTTTAGTAAATACAGGTACCCCTATAAGGCCTATTCCCACGTATAATAGCTGAGAATACAATCCTAACCTTCTTCCTAAAAGTATTCCTGCAAAAGCACAAAATACATATTGAAGCGTAAAAGGTACTACTGGACCAGGAATTTGTATAAATGCACCGATTGCCGTTAAAGCAGCAAATAATCCTACTAATATAAGTTCTCTTGTTTTCATAAAACCACCTCATTTTTTTCTTATACCTCAATATCATGATATAATATTCAGACTTTTACTGTCAACCAATATATCCAAAAAGGTTTACCTTTTTCAAAAAAAATAATAAGGCTTCTAAGCCTTATTTATATATGTCCGAAAACTCTATTTGTATTTTTTCTATATTCTGCTCATAATTCCTTGTGATATGTTCTTCATCTATATCCATATATATGACAGGTAGTTCTATTAAGAACTCTGTTCCTTCACCTACAGTACTATTTAAACTAACAGTTCCCTCGTGCATATGAACTAATGATTTTACTAATGATAGACCAATTCCACTACCTTCTGCCTCTCTACTTATAGTATTATTATCTTGTACAAATCTATCAAATATTTTATCTTGTGCCTCTTTAGATATACCTATTCCTGTATCCTTTACAGATATGATTATGCTCTTCTTTTTATCATATATATTCACATATATGTATCCATCCTTTGGAGTAAATTTCACTGCATTAGATAATAAATTTAGTATTATTCTCTCTATCATATCTTCATCAACTCTCATATACTTTTCTTCTACTTCCGTATCAAAGATAAGACTTAGGCCCTTATCTTTTATATATTGGGCAACAGACATGGTCACATCTTCTACTATTTTTATAATATCTTGATTTTTAGGATGTATTTCAAAGTATCCAGCATCCATTTTGGTTATATCTATTAAATTTCCAATAAGTCTTATTAGCCTATAACAATTTTGTTTTATTGTTCCCACATAATTATCTAACTTAACCCTTTCATCATTTTCTATTACACTAGGTAATGCTTCTATTATTTGTTGTGCTGAGAATATTACATTTATAGGTGTCCTTAATTCATGGGATATATTAGCAAAGAATATATTTCGAAGTTTTTCAAATTCCATTATTTCATTTAATAAACTTTCCTTTTCCTTAAATAGTGTCTTATTTTTTATTGCATCAATTTCTGCTTTATGCCTTTTATTTATCTCTTTAATTAATAATTCACTAGTTTTAGCAAGTTCTTTAGTCCTTTGATGTACTATATTTTCTAAATCTCTATTATTCTTTTTAATTTCCATAGTCTTTTTTATTATGATTTTCTTGTTTATAAAATTTTTCACATGAAAGGTGAACCTAAAATTAGAACATATAAATGCCAACACTATTAAGAATAAAGTATTAATTAAATTACCTAGAAAAACATAAATGGTACTACTATTAAGAAAAAGGGCCCCTGCAAAAATAATATAGGTTAAAGCATATATTATAAAAGATTCCAGTGGATACAATACGAGGATAGATGCTACACTAAAAATACCTATTATGTAGGCTGAAATCTGACCATGTATATGCTGGGCATTTGTAGACGCGAATATACACCAAAATAGAATTATTATAATTGCTGACTTATACATTATTTTTTCTAATAGTAATGACTCTACTTTAAACCCCTTGTCCTTTACTATGGACATAACCTTATATATAATACAGAAAATAGTTATGGCTATCCTAGAATAAAATAAATATTTATAATAGATATTTTCATCCCATAGTTCTTTAAAGTATTTAATATCAACCCATAACATAATAAAACTTAATACTATAAGTGCATTCATAACCATACTTGTTCTAGAAAAATTAGTTTTTATCTGAACTTCTTGAAACTCTCTTTTATACTTATCTGGAATATTATAAAACTCATAATTAAATATTCTTAATAGTTTTTCAAACATATACTAACTCCTTTGTTAATAGTTTAACACTTGTATCATTTATAATAATTATATAGGTTATACACTTTCTTTTAAATAGGTAAATAACAAAATCATCATAATTACCCATGAACCAAAAAATTCTAATAAACCTTTAAACTTAACATCATAGTTTTTCCGTTCAATCTTTTGTTCTATATAATCTAATATTTCATCTAATTTTAATATACTTTTATAATTTTTTATTTTCATGTCCAAGGATTTTTTCTTGTACTTTAACTCTACACTAGCCTTTGTATCCGCTATTTTTATTTCCTTTTCTGTCTGAGATTCGTCCTTTAAATCTAAATCATACTCATATTTCTTAAAGGCTCCTATTATTATATCTTTAACTTCCTTATTATCCACATGATAAAATATTATTTCTTGGTTACATAAGTCCCTATATAGTGGATATAATATCATTCCTACAGATATTAGCCCCATAAAGAACAGATCTCCATCGTACCTATCTTCATATAACTGAAAGAACTTATCCACTTGTAAATAAAGTCCTCCAAATATAAGTGCATATTTACTTAAAAATGACCTACCACACATATTAGTAGCCGATGCCTTCCTAATCCCTTCTATAAATAAAATTAACATAATACCTATAGCTAAATCCATATGTCTTAATATAAAACTCATTATCCCTTCCATGAAAACCATTCCCCCCTCCCATTATTTTACAATATTTTCCTATATAATAACAGTTTTTGACAAAATAAAAAACTGTCCCTTCATAAGGAACAGTTTCTATTATTATTGAACTTTTATTTCAGTCCAAATTCTATCGTATTCAACTGTAAATTCTCCTAAGTCTGTAAATACTTCACCTTGCTTTAAAATATCACCTTCTGGATATCTTACTTTGTTGTTTTGCATATCTTCTGGTAAAAGTTTCTTACCTTCCTTATTGGCTGTTGCATAACCTATATATTCAGCACACTTAGCAGCAACTTCCGGTCTCATCATATAGTTAATAAATAATTCCGCTTCTTTTTTGTGCTTTGATGTAGTTGGAATTGCTATACAATCAAACCAAAGATTTGTTCCCTCTTTAGGAATTGCATATTCTAAATAGTCATTTTCTTCTGCAAGCATTGTAGCTTCTCCAGACCAAACTAAAGCAAGTGCTCCTTCTCCAGCTAACATCATATTTTTATAGTCATCTATTGCATAGGCCTTAACAAGAGGCTTTTGCTTAATTAACTCTTCTTTAGCTTTTTCTAATTCATCAATATTCTTAGTATTCATTGAATATCCAAGTCTCTTTAAAGAAATTCCTATAGAATCTCTAGGAGAGTTTATCATAATAATATTCTTAGCATATTTTTCATCCCAAAGGATATCCCAGCTATCCACATTCTCTTTTACCATTTCAGTATTATAAAGGATTCCTATAGTTCCAAAGAAATACGGTACAGAATACTTATTTCCAGGATCATAACTCATATCCTTTAAATCTTCATCTATATTTTTAAAGTTAGGTAGGTTTTTATGATCTAACTCTTGTAATAATCCTTCTTTCGTCATGGCCTCTATCATATAATCAGAAGGAAATACTACGTCATAATCAGATCCACCACTTTGAACCTTAGCTAACATTTCTTCATTATCACCATAAGTTTCATAGTTTACCTTAATTCCATACTCTTTTTCAAAGTCTTCAATTACTTGCATATCAACATAGTCTCCCCAGTTGTACACATTAATCTCATTATAATATCCCTGTTCGTTAACTTCTCCCTTTGAACATCCTACAACTGACATTACAAGGATCACACACACAAGCAATAAAGATATTTTTTTCAATAATACCACCCCTATTCACTAATTTTTTCTCTTTTATTTAATAAAATAAATAAAATAACTATACCTAAAAATAATACGGTAGATAAGGCATTAATCTTTGGACTAATACCTACCTTTGTCATAGAGTAAATCTTTATGGACAAAGTATTTACTCCTGAACCTGTTGTGAAAAAACTTACCATAAAATCATCTATTGATAATGTAAATGAAAGCAGTGCACCTGTTACTATACCTGGCATAATCTCAGGTAATATGACCTTGTAAAAGGCTTGAAATGGTGTGGCTCCCAAATCTAGTGCTGCCTCTTCTAAATATGGATTTAGTTGAGTAAGCTTTGGAAGTACTGCTAATATTACATATGGTATATTAAAAGTAACATGAGCTAATAACAAAGTAATAAATCCTAGCTTCATCTTAACTGCCGTAAATAATGCAAGTAGTGATATACCAATAACTATATCTGGGTTCATAACGGGTAGATAAGTCACATTCATAAAGATTGTCTTCATCCTAGGACCCATCTTAAATATGGCTATAGCACTTACAGTTCCTATTATAGTAGCTATAATAGAAGCCAATATGGCAATGGAAAAAGTATTGTATAGGGCACTCATAATGCTACTATCTTCTAATAGAGCCTTATACCATTTTAATGTAAATCCATTCCATTTGCCACTATATTTAGAATCATTAAATGAATATAAAATAAGTAATAATATGGGAAGGTATAAGAAAGTATAAACAAGTCCTGCATATAATCTTTTTAACGCTTTTACCACAGGCCTCCCCCTTCCTCATCTTTATATTTACTACTAATTAACATTACTATTAATATAAGAATCATCATTATCATGGATATGGCAGAACCAAATTGCCAGTTCCTAGCCATTAAAAATTGACTTTGAATTACATTTCCAAGTAACATAGTCTGCCCGCCTCCTAATAAATCAGATATTACGAAAGTACTGACAGCAGGCATAAATACCATTATGATTCCTGATACTACCCCAGGCATACTAAGGGGTAATGTGACCTTTGTAAATGTCTCAAATGAAGTGGCTCCTAGGTCTTTAGCCGCTTCAACTAAACTCTCATCCATTTTGGATAAAACAGAGTATATGGGCAGCACCATAAAAGGCAGGAAGTTATATACCATTCCCACTACAACGGCACTATCATTATACAAAAGGGTAAGAGGTTTATCTATTATTCCAAGAAATATAAGGGCATGATTTATAATTCCCTTATCTCTTAATATACTCATCCAAGCGTAAGTTCTTAATAAGAAATTACTCCATAGGGGAATTACAAATAACATTATAAGTAAACTTCTTCTAGATGCTTTGGTCTTAGCAATTATCATGGCCATTGGATAAGCCACCAATAGACATATTCCCGTACTTATAAGTGCCAATAATATGGAACGCCAAAATACATTTAAATACATGGGTTGTAAAAACTTTTTATAATTTTCTAATGTAAATTCATATATTATTCTTCCATATGGAGATCTTTTGCAAAAACTGTATACACCTATGATAATTATGGGAGCAATACTAAATATTAAAGACCATATGGCATATGGTATAGATAACCAAGTCTTTCTCATATCTATTCTCCTTTTTTCATAATGTGAATTGAATCAGGACCAATCTTTAATCCCACATGATCACCCATAGGTGGCATATGAATGGAATGAATCATCCACTTAAATCCAGTTTTATCTTTAACTTCTATTTCGTAGTGAACTCCCTTAAAGATAATAGAGACAACTTCACCACTTAATGCCCCATCTTCTGGCTTAACTATTTCAATATCTTCAGGTCTAACTAATACATATATAGGTTCATTTGTATCAAATCCTTTGTCCACACAAGGAAGAACCTTATCTTCTAATTCTACTTTAAAGTCTTCAAGCATGATTCCATCTAATATGTTTCCCTCTCCTATGAAATCTGCCACAAAGGTATTTACAGGTTCATTATATATATCTTCCGGCGTACCAATTTGTTGAATTTCACCTTCACTCATAACTATAACCCTATCAGACATGGTTAAGGCTTCTTCCTGATCATGGGTTACATATATGAATGTAATCCCTACCCTTTGCTGAATCTTTTTAAGTTCTATTTGCATACCTTTTCTAAGTTTTAAATCAAGAGCTCCTAATGGCTCATCTAGAAGTAATACATTAGGCTCATTAACAAGGGCACGAGCAATGGCAATCCTTTGTTGTTGACCTCCACTTAGTGAATCTATTTTTCTATTTTCAAAACCCTTAAGGTTTACTAACCTAAGCATTTCTTTTACTTTTTCATCTATAGTAGCCTTATCTAGTTTCTTTATTTTAAGACCAAAGGCTATGTTATCATATACGGATAAATGGGGAAAAAGAGCATACTTTTGAAAGACAGTATTAATCTGTCTTTGATAGGGTGGAATATTATTTATTCTTTTTCCTTCAAAGTAAACGTCCCCGTGTGTTGCCTGTTCAAAACCGCCAATTATCCTAAGAGTAGTAGTTTTTCCGCATCCGGAAGGACCTAATAATGTGATAAACTCTTTCGGCTTAATTTGCAAATTTATATTCTGTAAAACTTCCTTATCTCCGTATGTTTTAGATACGTTTTTTAATTCTATCATGTATTGGCTCATCGTCTAAGTTTCCGCCCCCTTATCATTAATTTATCTATATGATAATACTTAGTATTTGTAATCTAAAAGTTTATTAAAACTAAATTCAATTTATTATATTTTCTTTTTCCCTATTTGTCAATAATTACGCATTAAATGGGCAATAACTTTTATATTTATATTTAGAGACATAACATTTCCAAACTCAATAAACTTTAGCTACTTACAAGGGAATATGAATGAAAAATTTTTATAAGGTGGAACATCAGAACATCTTCTGCTGTAAACAATTGTAAACCTTCTACCGTGAATATAATATTCACACTCTATAGTCTGATAGTGACTTACCTTCTAAAATATTTTTTATTTATATGACTGAAGTAAGTTCATATACATTTATACTGGACATGGTTAATCTATATATATCCTATAACGCTTACATGCATAAAGGCTAAGCCTTATAAGCCTAGCCTTTAATTATTAATATGAATTTCTAACTTTTAGCCATATCTTTTCTCTTTAACATGAAAGTCTCTATCAAGCTATAGATAACTGGTATTACTATCATAGTTAAGAAAGTAGATACTAGTAATCCAAACATTAATGATACTGCCATAGGAGTAAATAAACTACTCTTTGCAAGGGCAAGAGGTATTAAACCTATTATGGTAGTCCCTGCACTTAATATTATGGCATTAAATCTCTTATCAACTGCGTCTACACAAGCATCATTTATAGTGTGACCTTCATCTCTTGCATCGTTCATGTATTCTATTAATAATATACCATTTTTAACAACTAATCCTATTAATGCAATTATACCTAGAAATGCTGTTAAGGATAATGGTTGTTTAAATAAATACAATCCTATTATGGACCCTATTAAGGATAAAGGTATTGTAGTTAATATTACTACGGGTTGTAGGAATGAGTCAAACTGTACCACTAGTATAATGTAGATTAATACTATGGCAAATATGGCCAACAGTCCTACTATGGTGAAGTTTTCCTTTATTTCTTCCCTTTCTCCATCGTAGGTTATCTTCGTTCCTGATGTGTCTAATTTAGGCATTAATTCAAACTCTATTTTATTTTCTAAATCTGTTGCATTGTATCCTGGTAATTCATTAACTAATATGGTCACTGTTTGATCCCTATTATATGTTTTTATAGTATCTAGTTTATTAGAGTAACCTACTGTTGCAAACTGCTTTAGTGGCACTTTCTTTCCTGTTACTGAAGATTTTATCTCCATATTTTCTAAAAATGCTACATTATTAATGTTACTTTCTAATTTA
>NZ_NIBG01000027.1 GCF_002270055.1 Anaeromicrobium sediminis
AACAAAATGCTGCTGGAACTGAAGAGGTGGCAGCTTCTACGGAAGAACAAACGGCTACCATTGAGCAGTTATCAGCGTCGGCAGAGCAACTTGCAAATCTTTCAGGTAAACTTCAGGAATCTATACAGAGATTTAATATATAATTGAGTAGGACCTAAATAATTATTTAGGGTTATTTCAAGAATTGGGCTATTGGATATTCTCCAATGGCCTTTTTTAAATTATATAGATGATCACATATCTAGGGCTATGATTAACTGTCCTAATTCCTTTAAATAAATATATTTATTTAAAGGAATTAGGATGTTTTTTTAAACTAAAATTGTTAACTACCTTTATTCATGATAAAATAGCAGGATGAATTCAATAATTGATGATAATAATAAATAGTAAGATGAAAGGAATGAATACTATGAGTAGTTTTTTAGATCTTGGCATTGGAAAAGACTTAAAAGATATATTGAAAAAAAATGGCATTTCACAACCAACCCAGATACAGGAGCAATCTATTCCATCATTATTAAAAGGAAGAGATGTTGTAGCACAAGCTCATACGGGAACAGGAAAAACACTTGCATTTTTGCTTCCTATAATGAAAAATGTAGATCCTAATAAATCTTGTGTACAAGCATTGATTATTACCCCTACTCGAGAGCTGGCTATTCAAATTACAGCAGAAGCTAAAAAGCTTGCAGAAGCTAAGGGTGTGAATATACTATCAGCCTATGGGGGACAAGATGTAGAGAGACAAGTAAAAAGGTTAAAGGGAGATATACATATAGTCATTGCTACACCAGGGCGATTAATTGATCATTTAAAACGTAAAAGTATTGACTTTGGTAAACTTAAAATGATAGTACTTGATGAAGCGGATCAGATGCTTCATATGGGATTTTTACAAGATGTAGAAGACATAGTGCGTAATACACCAAAAGGACGTCAAACAATGTTTTTTTCTGCAACTATGCCAGAACAAATACGTAAGCTAGCGTCTAGATATATGAAAAATCCATTACATATAAAAACAGAAAATAAAAAGATCGTACTAGATGAAATAGAGCAAGTAGTAGTTGAAACTACTGAAAAAGGAAAATTAGGTGCACTTTGTAAGTACATAGATGAAAATAATCCTTTTATGGCAATTATATTTTGTAATACAAAGAGTGCTACAATTAAGCTTAATAAACAATTAGGCGAAAGAGGATACAATTGTGATGAACTTCATGGAGACATGATTCAAAGTAAACGTGAAAAAGTAATGAAAGCTTTTAGGAAACTTGAATTACAATTCTTGGTGGCTACAGATTTAGCGGCCCGTGGTCTTGACATAGAAGGTATAACTCATGTATTTAATTATGAGATAACTAATGATACTAAACTCCACATTCATCGTATAGGACGTACAGGTAGAGCTGGAGAGAGTGGAACTGCAGTTACATTCGTTACACCTGAAACTATAGAAGCTTTGCGTTCTATTGAAAAAGGTATAAAAATGACCATTAAAAACGAAAAAAATACAGGCGAATTTAAAAGGCGTGAAAAAAGAGTATATAATAAACCTAAAAAGTATGGTGAAAAGAAGCATTATGGAAATAAGAAAAATAGTAATTCTAAATATAAGGCCAAAAGAAAATAATTGAAATAACTAGTAAAGTAAATAGCTACAAGCATCAATTAATGAAAATACTACTCTAAAATGAGTAGTATTTTTTATTGAAATGAAAAGATTATAAGATGGAAAACCACCATATACTGTCCCAACTCCTCACCAAATATGTTACATATTCATAATATGAAAATTAAGAGAAAGGAGGCAGTAAAAATGTTGACAGGTATCCACTATACTTATATTCTATTTATACTAATTGTGTTAATAACAATGGCACTAAAGAGAGATACACTCATACCGTGTATACTAGGTGTATTTTGTATGGCCCTATATGCTAGTAAGGACATTGTATTCTCCATAGGAGGTATATTTAACTCCTTTGTAGTAGCCACAAAAGAACTAATAGGTATAATATTGGTTATATCTATTATAGTAGCCCTATCTAAAGCCTTAGAAGAAACAAAAGCTACACAATTAATGGTAACTCCATTTATTAAAATAATAAAAAATAGAACTAGTGCATTCTTTTCAGTAGGAGTTGTAATGTTAATTCTATCCTGGTTTTTCTGGCCATCTCCTGCTACGGCATTAGTTGGGGCAATTTTCTTGCCTATCGCAATAAAAGCAGGACTTCCAGCCATAGGAGTAGCTATGGCAATAAATTTATTTGGTCATGGATTAGCATTATCTACTGACTTTGTAATTCAAGGGGCTCCTACCATAACAGCCGCCGCCGCTGGAGTTGGTGTGTCTGACATAATGAATGATGGTATGATCTTATATTGGGTTATGGCCATAGTTTCTATTGGCATAGGGTATTTTATGCTAGATAGGGATATGAAAAAGGGGAAAATAGAAATTACAGATAGAATAGAAATACATGAAAATGAAACATATACTATGAAAACAAAAATATCAGCTCTTTTAGTGCCATTAGGGTTTATGGCTGATGTTGTATGTATGTTTATATTTGATTTAAAGGGCGGAGATGCTACAGCCTTGATTGGTGGAACTGCTGTACTTCTATTAATACTTATTACATTAATTAACTATGGGAAAAAATCATTAGAAAAAATAACAACTTATATTCAAGGTGGATTTGGGTTTGGAATAGAAATATTTAGTCCCATTATTCCTATAGCAGCATTTTTCTATTTAGGCCAATTAGGTCCCTTTGCAGAAGCAATAGGAGGAAGTTTTTTACCAGAGGCATCTCAAGGTATATTATCAGATATAGGAATTGCATTGTCTAACTCCATACCTATGAACAAAGTAATGGTATGTTCCATAGAGAGTACTATTGGGGCAATAACAGGATTAGATGGATCAGGTTTTTCTGGCATATCTTTAGCAGGATCTTTAGCTAAAGTATTTGGTGAAGCCATTAAAGTAAAAGCATCTGTTTTAGCCGCATTAGGTCAAATCACTGCAATTTGGGTTGGTGGAGGAACTATAGTTCCTTGGGGATTAATACCTGCAGCCGCAATCTGTGGAGTATCACCAATGGAACTTGCAAAAAGAAACTTTATACCTGTAATGATAGGTATGGTTGTAACTACTATTGTTGCAATATTTATTATATAAAATATAGATTAGCATATTAAAATAAGTTATAAATATAACCCTGTTTTCTTTGAAAAATGAAGAAAACAGGTTTTTTTTACTTACTAGGAAATTATAAATTTTAGAAACTGCGGATAAGTAAAAAAGTAAGGGGTTGTAGGGGAAGAGTTCCCCTGCCCGCTTTAAAGGAAGGTGCTCAGATTGCGATAGCAATCGTCGAAGGAAACCATAGGGTTTCCTAGCGAAGCATAAGAAGTATGCCTTTTTTATATAATTTAGTGGATTCACCATATAAGATAGTGAATAAAGATGCAAAGATATTTTTAATTATGTTAATATGTAAAATAACCATAAAAAAAGAACATGGAATATACATTAGATAAATTTAAGTTAGGAGGATTCATATGAAAATTGGATATGCAGCATCTAGTGGAGAAATTGATATATTTGATACTTTAGAATATACGAAGAAGAAAGGATTTGATTGTGTTGAGTTGAATATAAACATGCCTATTTTCTTTCCTGAGAAATTCACAAAGGAAGAACGGCAAAAAATAAAGAGTTTTAAGGATGAAAATCATATAGAAATCACCCTTCATGCACCTGAAGACATAACACTTCTTCAGCTTCAAGAGGGTATTAGAAGGGCTACCATGGATAGATTAAAGGAAGTTATAGATTTTGGATATGATATAGGAGCAAGTAGAATGACAATGCATATTGGAAGCTCAGTTTGCTTTACCCTTACAGATAGAAAATCATATCTAGATGAAATTTATATTGAGGAATATAAGAAGGTAGTAAAAGAAAATCTAATGGAATTAAGTGATTATGCTAAAAATAAAATAATGATTTGCGTTGAGAATTCAGGAAGATTTCCTAAAGAAATTGTTCAAGATACATTAGAAGAGGTTCTTAAAAAGGAAAATTTATATTTAACTTGGGATATAGGCCATTCATATGAGAACAAATACGATGAAGTAAAATTCTTCTTAAAACATATAGATAAAATAAGGACTTGTCACCTACATGACAATAATGGAAAAAGTGATCATCAAATAATAGGTAATGGCCATGTGGATTTTCAGTGGCATATGGACAAAATGAAAAGTGCAGATATTTACCATATTATTGAGGTAAGACCAAGAGAAAATGCAGTAAAATCCTTAGAAAAACTAAAAGAAATATTGATTTAATATCATTACCAGAAGGCTTTGAAATTATATGTAGGATAGTTATTCTAATTCATTTGAGTAAAAAGATACATAAAAATAATGTATAATATTCTTAAGTATTCAGATAATTTACCATCTAAGGGGTGAATAAATGGCATTAACAGTTCATGAAGCATTGAAATTAGATGCATTAAAAAGATTTAGGCTCGTTGCAGGGATGAGTGGATTGGATAGGAAAATAACTAGAGCTGGAATATTGGATCATGAGGTTGGAGAACAAATTCTTAATTCAGTTCAAGTGGGAGAATTTATCTTTAGTAATCTACTTGCTATTAGGGATCAACCAGAGATGATTGTTGATTTTGTAAGAAATTTAATTGATGCACAAGCAGCATGTTTTGCAATTAAAACCATTTATTTTAAGGAAATCCCTAAAGAAGCTATAGAATTAGCTCATGAACATGGATTACCCCTATTTTTATTTGATGAAACCTATGTGGAGACCATAATCCTAGAAATTGATAAAGCTATTAATATTAAAAATCACCAAGAACATATAAAATTGATTATTGATCAAATTACAGAGAGTAACCTGAACGAATTTCACATACGTGACCTGGCTTACCAGATTAATAGGAATTTTAAGAAAAACTTTATTGTTTACTTTGCAACAGAAATAGAAGTACATGGAGGAACTAATACACCACTATTTAATCCAAACAATCTGAGTCAGTTTTTAGGTGGGAATTCTTTAGTTATTTCCTACAGAAATGGATATTTAATCATTGCAACATATGATAAGGATGATCATGAATATATTAAAAAAGTTTCTGAATCGGCCCTAAAATCTTCTGGTTTAATGGACGGTACCTATAGATTAGGAATTAGCGAAATCAAGAATAGTTTAGGACTTTTAGGCAGAGCGATTGACGAGAGTAAATATGCCTATGATTTTGCATATCTTTATGATATGAATGAAGTTTCATTTCTGAATATGGGAATTTACCAATTGTTGATTCCAATTATGAATAATCCTTGGGTTTATTCATTTTATAAGGGTATAATTGAAAAACTCACTAATTATGATAATAATAAGGGAACGGACCTTTTAAATACTGCCATTGCCTATGTGGAGAGTGAAGGGAATATACAAACCACATCTAAAAACTTATTTCAACATACGAATACCATACGTTATCGTATTAGAAAAATTAATGAAATATTAGAGACTAGTCAACTAAAAGGCATGACTTATGAGACCCTAGCTATGGCTATTCGATTATATTTAATTAACTCTAAGTTATTATAAATTAAGTAAAAATATGTTTTTTAAAGGCTAACCAATTTGTATAATATACAAATTGAGTAGCTTTTTTTTGTATTAATTGAAATGCTACCATTTATATGAATAATATATAATTGTTGGAGAACAGCAAGTGGGTTTAGAGTAATAAACCAGTATAAAGAGGAGGGATGGTCATGAAAAAATGGAAAGCAGAATTTCTTATGATATTAATTGTGGCACTTTGGGGGTTGTCATATAGTTTAACTAAGCCAATACTTGATAATATTGGAATATTTAATTTTATGGCCCTTCGATTTTTGATTGGTGGATGTGTATTGTCCACAATATTATTTTTACTGGGACATAGGAAGATCATACGTGAACAATTGGTTGGAGGAGTAATCACAGGAGGAGTTTTGTTTCTCGCCTTTACACTTCATACCATTGGATTAAAATATACAACTGTTGCTAAAAATGCATTTATTGTTGGCAGCAGTGTGGTGTTTGTACCTTTTATTGCAACTTATATAAAAAAGGAAAAACAGCCTAAACTTATTTGGGTTGGAACTTGTTTGGCTATACTAGGTCTTGGATTAGTAACATTAGAAGGTAGCCAAGGTGGAGTTAATTTTGGTGATCTAATGACTTTAGGAGGATCAGTAATTTTGGCCTATTACATTATTCTAGTGGAAGAGTACGTTAAAAAGTATGATGCAACAGTAATTTCAGCTATTCAAGTTAGTGTTGTTGGAGTTTTAAGTTTAATATTATCTTTTATTATAGAAACACCAACTATAAATCTGCCTTCAGAAACTTGGAAGGGCATGTTGTTTTTAGCAATTGTATGTACGTCTTTTGCATATTTATTGGCAAATGTAACTCAAAAGTACATTCCTGCCTCTAATATGGCCCTTATATATACTTTGGAGCCAATTTTTGCAGCTGTATTTGGATGGATATTTTTATCTGAAACTATGGGATTACAAACATTCATTGGTGCCATAGTTATTATAATTAGTGTGGCTATGCCAAATATAGGTATATTGATTAATAAAATAGGTAGGATTGTTCAGGCAGAACAATAAAATTATAAATGAAAAATAAACTAAGCTATTATGTCCCTTTTGAATAAAAAGAGAAAAATATTTTACTATGATGTAAAATGTTTTTCTCTTTTTAAATACAAAATTTTAACTTTGTATATTATCCTATTTCTTCTTATTTTCATGCTCATATCCCCAGGAGCACATAAAATCTAATACTGGGACTAATGTTTTTCCCTTTTCTGTTATACTATACTCTACTTTTGGTGGTATTACCTTATAATCCTTTCTATGAATTAATTCATCGGTTACTAATTCTTTTAATTGTTGACTTAGCATTTTATTAGTAACTGAAGGTATAAATCTTTTAATTTCTCCATACCTCTTTATCCCCTTTTTTGCTAAAAACCATAGGATTAATGGTTTCCACTTTCCTCCCATAATAGATAGGGTAAATTCTATACCGCATTCGGAGCTAGTTAGATTTTCAATTTTTTCTAAATCCTTATTCATGATAAATCCCTCCATTTTCATAGATTTTAATTGAAATATAGTATCTAAAAAGTAACTAGTAACTTTAAAGTGCGTACTTTTATTTTAAACTATATAAATTATAATAAACCCATAGTCAAAAGAAATCAAATAAAAAAGGAGGAAGGAAAAATGTCTCAAGCAAACAATCTTACTGTGGCGTTAGGATTTTTTAAACATATTGCAGGAGAACTTGTTGTCCTATTTATTGCAATAAGTTTCTTGGTAGCACTACTTCAAAGGTATATATCTCAAGAAACAATAAAAAGGATTTTGACAAAGCCTCATAAGGGCCTTCAAAACATAATGGGAGCAGCACTAGGCGCCATAACTCCATTTTGCTCATGTTCTACAATACCTATTCTTGTGGGCCTGTTTAAAAGTGGAGCTCCATTTGGAGGAACTATTTCATTTTTAATAACTTCACCAGTACTAAATCCAATGATTATTATACTTTTCATGAAATTCTTTGGAGTTAAAATTACTATAATTTACTCAGTGGTTACATTCGTATTTGCAGTTTTAATAGGAACATTATTAGAAAAACTTGGAATGGAAAATCAAGTAAAAAATGTTGCAATCAAAGGTGGCCATAATGAAGAAATAACTTATGATGTGCTAGAAGGAACACCTATGGAAAAGCACATGGAAGTTTTTAAACTTTCTATTAGAGATACATTCTCATTATTTGTTAAGGTGTTACCATTCTTGTTTGTAGGAGCAGGTGTAGGTGCATTTATATATGGATTTGTACCCGAAAGTTTTATTGTGAAAGTTGCTGGACCTGATAATTTATTTGCTGTTCCCGTTTCAGCAATTATTGGAGTTCCCATGTATGTGCGAACAGAAACTATGATTCCAATAGCAAAGGCGCTTAATGCATCAGGTATGAGTATGGGTGCAATAATGGCACTTATTATAGGAGGAGCAGGAGCAAGTATACCTGAGGTTACATTGCTTAATACAATATTTAAGAAAAAAATGGTTATAGCTTTTGTTGTATCAGTTTTCTCAGTAGCCACAATTACTGGTTATATTTTCAATATATTTAATGTAATACAATAACCTATTGATCTAAGGGAGGTGAAATTTGTGAGTAAGGACAAAAAATCAATCTTAGGTAAACTATTTGGCGGTTCAGGTGGATGCAACTGTGGCGTTGAAATAGTTGAAGAAAAAGATGAGAAAAAGTTAAAAGATAAGAAGAATAAAGAAAAATAGAAGATGATTTTTATCATCTTCTATTTTTTAGTATGGATGAAAGGCAAAATAAAAATACTATAGTTGTAAGGGACAATTGGAATAAGTTATATATGGTTACTTATACTAGTATTCATATTTTTCTAAACTAATTATAAAAAATAAAAAAAATTCATAGTTGTCATTTCAATTAAGTCAATTTGATGATAAAATAGTCAAAGAATATTTAAGAATAGCGAGGTTGATTATGAAAACAGGATTTGATCCAAAAAAATACTTAGAAGAACAATCAAAGTTCATACTTGAAAGAGTAAATGATTATGACAAGCTTTATTTAGAGTTTGGAGGGAAACTTTTATGTGATTTACATGCAAAAAGAGTACTTCCAGGTTTTGAAGAAAATGCCAAGATTAAACTACTTCATAAGTTGAAGGAAAAAGTTGAAGTTATTATTTGTGTTTATGCTGGGGATATTGAAAGAAATAAAATTCGTGGAGACTTTGGTATAACTTACGATATGGATGTTTTAAGATTGATTGATGAGTTTAGATCTTATGATTTAGATGTTAATAGTGTTGTAATCACTAGATATGACAATCAACCTGCCACTACAGTATTTATGAACAAACTAGAGCGAAGAGGAATTAAGGTATATACCCATCGTTCTACAAAGGGATATCCTACAGATGTGGATACTATTGTTAGTGATGAGGGTTACGGAAAGAACCCTTATATTGAAACTACAAAACCTATTGTGGTTGTAACAGCACCTGGTCCTGGTAGTGGAAAACTTGCCACTTGTTTAAGTCAGCTATATCATGAGCATAAGCTTGGTCGCGAAGCGGGATACTCTAAGTTTGAAACATTCCCCGTTTGGAATGTGCCACTTAAGCATCCTTTAAATATTGCTTATGAATCGGCAACAGTAGATTTAAAGGACGTTAACATGATTGACTCATTCCATTTAGATGAGTACAATGAGGTTACTGTAAACTACAACCGTGATGTGGAGGCATTCCCTGTACTTAAGAGAATCATTGAAAAGATTACAGGTGAAGAATCTGTTTATAAGTCTCCTACAGATATGGGTGTTAACCGTGTTGGATTTGGTATTATTGATGATGAAGCAGTTAAAGAAGCTTCTAGACAAGAGATTATTAGAAGATACTTTAAAACTGGATGTGAGTATAAAAAGGGATATATTGATTTAGAGACTGCTCAAAGAGCAAAGTTAATCATGGAAGAACTTAATCTTAAGGGTGAAGATCGTAAGGTAGTTACACCAGCTAGGGAAAAGTCAGCTGAGTTAAGAGAAGCATCTGGCAAGAATGAAAAGTGTCCAGCAGTGGCACTTGAACTTCACGATGGAACTATCTTAACTGGTAAGAGTTCAAGCACTATGGATGCATCGGCAGCAGTTACATTAAATGCAATTAAGCACCTTGCAAATATTTCAGATGAAATTCACTTAATTTCACCATCGATTCTTGAGCCTATTATAAACTTAAAGTCAAAGACATTTGGTAGCAAGAGTACAGCTTTAAATTGTGAAGAGATTTTAATTGCACTTAGTATTAGTATGACAACTAACCCTACGGCTCAAGTGGCTATGGAAAAACTAGCCATGCTTAAGGGATGTCAAGCCCATTCTACAACTATTTTAAGTACAATTGATGAACAGACATTTAGAAAACTTGGTATTGATGTTACATCGGATCCTGAGTATTCTTCTAACAGTTTATATTATAATAACTAATTAAAAAAATAAGCCTATACCAAAACTTATCAGCTCTCTTGCTGAATAGGAAGGTATAGGCTTTTGTATATACACAAAAGGACTTAATTTGATTTATTCTGACAAATTCTTTCATGTGAAAGCCAAATATTGTATAATGTCCATAGATGATAATTTATATGGGAAGGTATATAAAAGTATTAGTTTGATAATTCATACAATAGGTTTTCAGGCTAAAATATAAGCAAATTTGTTGGAAGGGGCAAACTAATATATGAAAAACCAAATTAGGAATAGATTAATTAAATATACACTACTTGTAATAATAGCCGTAAGCATTAGCTTCACTGGTTGCTTACAAAGGGAATCAAAAGATCCCGTAAAAATAAAAATAGCCTGTGAAAACAATTGGAAACCCTTTAGCTATGTGAATATTGAAGGTGAGCCTGAAGGAATATTAATTGATTTTTGGAAAGCTTGGGGAAAAACTAATGGAGTAAATATAGAATTTAAAATGACATCCTGGGCAAACACATTAGATATGGTTAAAAATGGAGAAGCAGATGTACATTTAGGTCTATTTTACAATGATGATAGAGCAGAGTACATGGACTTTAGTATTCCATTTATGGATATAATGACAGGTATATTTGTAAAAAAGGATATAAATGCATGGGATATTAATGATATTAAAGACATAGGCATTGGTGTTAGCAAAAGTAATAATGCTAGATTTTATTTACAAAAAAATTATCCTCATGTAAAGTTATCCGTATATCCTAGCAATAAGGACATAATGGATGCAGTTAAAGATGGAAAAGTTAAGGCCTTATCTGTAGATTATTATAAGGATTTGAAAAATACAGCCCTTCATTATCCTGAATTAAATGAATTTCAGCTTTTAGGTACCATATACATAAAACCCTTAAGAGTAGGGGTGAAAAAAGGAAATGAGGAATTATTAGCTCTTATAGATGATGGAATAAAGAAAATGTCCGTTAATCAATTAAAGGATGTACAATCTAAGTGGCAATACATTACAATAAACCTTACAAGACAAAGTGCCATAAATTATGTTTTAGGAGTAAGTATAATAATTATTATTATTTTGCTAATAAATACTCTTTATCTAAGACATAGAGTCAAAGTAAACGTTAAAAGACTTGAAGAAAGTCAACAGAGTTATAAAAGTCTTGTGGAACTTTCTCCCGATGGTATTTTTGTTCAGTGTGAAGGTAAAATTGTATTTGTGAATAAAGCCGTAGGAAAAATATTAGGTGAAAGAAATGTGGAGAATCTAATAAATAAAAGATTTTTAGAATTTGTTCATCCAGACTACAAAGAGGTTGTACAGAAGAGATTTGATGATGTGCAAAAATTAAAGACTACCTTTAGTATTTTGGAAGAAAAAATAATAAAAACTAATGGAGAGTTAATTGATGTGGGCATGTCAACTAATGCAATTACCCATAAGGGAAAACCTGCCACATTAACTATTATTAGAGATATTTCACAGAGAAAAAAGGAAGAAGAAAAAAAGAGAAAAATAGCAGAAGAAGAACAGCGATTACTGAAAGAAACCTTAGAATATGAAAGATTAAAGACAGAATTGTTCTCAAATATATCTCACGAGTTTAGAACTCCTTTAAATATTATACTTGGCAGTATTCAACTTCTTAATAGCACTTATAATAACAATAGTCAGGGACTAAATTATAGATATTACAAGAAGTACTCAGATATAATGAAGCAAAATTGTTATAGGCAGATTAGGCTTATTAATAATTTAATAGATATTACTAGAATAGATTCAGGTTTCTTAAAGATGAAATTTAAGAATCACAATATTGTGGAAGTTGTTGAAAATATCACCTTATCCGTTGCTGCGTATATTGAGAGTAAAGAAGTAAGTATAATATTTGATACGGATACGGAAGAAAAATTAATTTCTTGTGATGCAGACAACATTGAAAGGGTAATTCTAAATCTCCTTTCCAATGCCATTAAGTTTACTGGACCTGGGGGAAGCATATATGTAAATGTATATGATAGAGATGATAAGGTATGTATTTCTGTAAAGGATACGGGTATAGGTATTCCTAAAGAAAAACAACAGATAATATTTGAAAGATTTAGACAGGCACAACCCTTGTTTGACAGGGAAAGGGAAGGTAGTGGAATAGGCCTTTCTCTTGTAAAATCAATTGTAGAACTTCATGAGGGAAGAATATATTTAAATAGTGAGTATGAGAATGGAAGTGAGTTTATAATTGAAATTCCTGCTAATATAAAAGGCGAAGAGGAATCTGATTTATCTCAAGATGAACCTTGCAAAGAAGATAAAGTAGAGATGATAAACATTGAATTCTCAGATATATATGGACTATAAATTAAAAATAAATAGAAGTTAAGAAAAGAGATAAACAAAATTTTGTTTATCTCTTTATTTTTTAATATTATCTATAGTTTATGGGAAACCATATAATTATGAAGTAGTTTAGGGAGGTTTTACTTTGAATATGTTCATAGGTCATAAGCTAGAAGGAACTGAAGATGGTTATAATATTATTTTACAATTAGATCCTAATAAAAGCTTAGTTGAGTTTGCTAAGGAGTTTGAACATGGAGATAATGAAAAAGATGAATCCCTATATGATAGGATACATAAATATGTAAAGAAAAATTTTTCTAATCTTAAAGTAGCAAATGTTAAATTGGTAGTTGGTTCATTATTACTTGTTTCAATTCCTTTTGCAAATGTATCAGCCTTTGCTAATAGCCCTGTTCTTGAACAAAGTATAAGTAAGGAGCAAATAATTAACGTTAAATTAGACAATGAAATTCAACACTACAGCCAAAATCCTTTTGTGATTAATGGAACTGCTTATGTTCCCTTAGGAGAAATAACTAAATCTGTGGGTGGCACCACTTGGTCCAATGTAGAAAGCAAAACTATAGGTGTTAATAAGGGTGATGTAAAACTTGCATTTGTTATGGGATCTAGTACAGCTAGACTTAATGGAAAATCCATTCCCATGCCAGAACATTATAGTATAAATGATAGTACAATGGTTCCTGTAAAATTTATAGGTGAAATCCTAGGGCTAAATGTTGGATGGGATGGAGAAAGTAAGACAGTTATTTTAACTACAGGAGGACATATTGCCACTGAAACTTACACAGTACAATCAGGTGATAGCCTTTGGAAAATTGCAAATAAATTTAATACATCAATAGATATGATCCGGAGTACTAATAATTTAACAAGTGATGTTCTTCAAGTGGGTCAAAAATTAGCTCTTCCTAAAAAACCAGACTCAAATCCTGAAAGAGATGATGAAGGAAATACAGGAAATATGAAAACCTATACAGTACAAGCTGGTGATAGTCTTTGGAAAATTGCAAATAAATTTAATACATCAATAGATATGATTAAGATTACAAACAATTTAACGAGTGATTTTCTTCAAGTGGGTCAAAAACTATCTATTCCTAATCCTACTATTACAGAGACAAATCCAACTACAGATAATGTGGCAACCTATATAGTACAACCAGGAGATACGGTGAATAGTATTGCAAAAAAAGTAGGAACATCTCCTGAAAATATTTTAAAGTACAATTATATGGATAGTGATGAATTACTCAGCGCAGGAGAAACGATTTCAGTTTCAGCCTATGCTCCAAGGAATTATACAATTACTCCAGGGCAAGAGGCTGCTCCTTTAAGGAAGGGAAAAATTGTAGATTGGTTTAGGGAAGGACAATACTTAATAAAAAGAAATGATGTTTTTACTATTACAGATGTGGATACGGGTTTACAATTTAAAGTTAAAATGATGGGAGGGTATAATCATTCTGATATTGAGCCATTAACTGCTGCTGATACGCAAGTTATGAAACAACTATTTGGAACTTGGACATGGGCACCTAGATCTGTGGTAATTTTTCATGATGGAATAAATATAGCAGCATCTTTAGCCGGTATGCCCCATGCGCAAGATACAGTTGCCAATAATAATGTTACAGGACATTTTGATCTATACTTATCAAATAGCCTCTCACATAATACGGGAATGCCTAGTGAGTCCCATGAAAAGATGGTTCAAAAGGCAGCAAAGTGAATTTAATAAGAAAAGCACACCTTCATTTACAGAAGGTGTGCTTTTTAAACTATAAAGGGTAATTTGAAATAAACAGTAGTACCTATATGTACAGTACTTTCTATCCATATGTGTCCACCGTGGGCTTTTATTATTTGTTTACAGATAGCCAATCCTAGACCAGTACCCCCATGTTTTTTTGTTCTAGATTTTTCACCTGTAAAAAAGTGGTCAAATACATAAGGTAAGTTGTCAGGTTCTATACCAGATCCGTTATCTTTTATAGAAATAATTAAAGAAGTATCTTCAAGTACAGTAGATACTTGAATGAGTCCATCATGACCCACATATTTTTTTCCATTTTCAACTATATTTGATATTACTTGAGATATCCTTCTTTTATCACACTTTAATTTAACAGATGGAATAGGATTATTTATTTTGAAATTTATAGGTTTATCTTTAAATTCAATTTCAAAAGTATTGAATATATCTGTGAAGATTTCATTGCTATCTTCCACTTGAAAATCCATGGGGAATTTACCGATTTCGAGCTGAGAGAGGCAAAATAAATCATCTATCATTTTATCTAACTGGTTAGTTTTGTTTTTAATTACGGATAAATATCTATCCTGTTTTTCTTTATTTGTAGCTAATCCCTGTTCTAATCCTTCCACGTAGCTTTTTATAGATGTGATTGGTGTACGTAGGTCATGGGAGATACAAGCAAACAATTCCTTTCTAGATTCTTCATATTTCTTTTTTTCTTCAAAGGAGTTTTTAAGTTCAATTCTCATATTATCAAAAACACTACAGAACTTGCCTATTTCATTTTTTTCATTATAAGGAACTGATACATTAAAATTCCCCTGTGAAATTGCCTCTGCTGATAAATGCAAGGATTTAATTGGTTCTGATATACTCTTAGATATTTTAAAAGAAAAAAATATTATTAATCCTACTAAAATCAATAGGGAAAATATTGATATGGACAGGGTAATATAAGCATATTTCTCAAAGTATGAACCTAAATTAAATTTTAGACTTATTAATGCAGTAGCTACTATTTCATTATCTTTATATATGTATGTAGCTGTTCTATAGTTATCATCTTCCGTAAAAGGTGTTATTTCTTCTTTTGTAAATAGTTTATTATTAATATGATTTTTATTTAAAGCATCAAATAATACCATATTTTTAGAATCTATAATTTGAACATTATATATATATTTCTTATTATTCTTAAATACTTCCTTGTAAAAGGTATCATAATCATTAATATTAGAATAATTATCTTCTAATTTTAATGTGAATTTATCTAGGAATATTTCAATATCTTCAATGTCTTTTATGGTTTTCTCATTTAATTTCACATCGGAAATTAGGTAATTATTAATTACAGTAGAATTGTTAATAAGATAAAACAATGAAATATTAATAATTATGGGGATAATTAAGGATAGAGAAAAGGCAGTTAATATTTTCTTTCTCATAATCTATTCCCTAGAGAACTTATATCCTACTCGCCATATGGTCTTTATGTATTTTGGGTTAGCAGGATCCTTTTCAATTTTTTGTCTTACTTTTCTTATATGAACATTAACTGTATTTATATCTCCATAGTCATTATATCCCCATATATGACTAAAAATCTGTTCCTTAGTTAGTACTCTGTTTTCGTTTAATATTAAATATTTAAGAAGTTGAAATTCCTTTGCTGGAAAAGGAATATTTTCATCGTCTATAAGAACTGAATGGGAAGTAAAAGAGATCCTAATATTATCAAATTCATAAGTATTATTAGTATTTAAATTAGGAGTTGAAAATTTAGTATATCTTCTTAAGTGAGACTTAACCCTTGCAATTAATACTCCTGAACTAAAAGGCTTTGTTATATAATCATCTGCTCCAAATCCAAGACCCAATATTTTATCTACATCTTCACTTTTAGCACTTAACATGAGTATGGGCACTGTGGATGTGGAACGAATGGTTCTACATACTTCCATTCCATCTATTTTCGGAAGCATAATATCTAATAGGACTAATTTTGGATTGTGTATGTTAAAAGCTTCTAAGGCTTCTTCTCCATCGAAGGCTAATATAACTTCATATCCTTCCATTTCTAAAAAATCTTTTATGATTTCTCCAATTTCAATTTCATCATCTACAACTAAAATTTTTTCCTTGTGCATTTCATTCCCCTCCTTACAAATATAATATCAAATGAAACTTCTTTTGTATGATTTTCCTAGGAAAATTTAATAGTTTCTTAATTCTTTAATAAAGGTTATGTAAGTTTAAACAATTATTATAAATACAAAGAATAATTGTTTTGGAGGGAAAGAGAATGAATAAAAAAATAGCAGTTCCTATAATTTCTATACTAGTAATAATAATGTTTATCACCCTTGGTTTTAAAGTATTTGGTGCTAAGGATAATGTTAAAGAGGAGATTAAAACCCTAACAGTAGAAAATATGAATTTAGAAAGTAATATATATACAAATGGAACTGTAGTTACAGATGAAGCAACAAAGATAAATTATGATGGAACAGGCGTAGTTGAAAAAATCTTTGTGAAAAAAGGTGATGAGATAAAAGCTGGTCAAGTGTTGGCTAAACTAAAATCAGATCAGTTGGAAAATAATATTAAATTAAAAAACATACAAATTGAAATTGAGAAATCTAAATTGAACCAAATGGTAAAAGAAGGAGATAAATCCTTAGTAATTGCATTAGATAATGCTAAACTTCAGTTGGAAGAAACAAAGAGAAATTATGATTCAAACAAAATATTATACGAAGCTGGGGCAGTTAATAAAACTGAACTGGAAAAGTTAAAAACAGCCTTTCATCAAGCTAAAAATAATTTTGAAGAAGCAGAATTTAAATTAAAAAATTCAAATACTCCATCTAGTATATATGTGCAAAGAAAAACAATAGAATCGGCAATATTAGAACTTAATCAATTAAAAGAGGATTTAGAAAAAACTACTATTAAAAGCAGTATAGATGGAACTGTGACAGAATTAAAGATAAAAAGTGGCATGGCATTCAAAAGGGAAGATTATATGTTTTATGTACAAAATTTTAAGAAAAATGAAATTGTAGCCAATATATCAGAAGCGGACATCAATAAAGTAAAAATAGGTCAAAGGGTGAAAATCAAAGGAAATTCCATTAAGGGGAAGACCTTGTTTGGGAAAGTGTCTAAGATAGCCCCTGGGACCAAGAATGTAGAAGGAAAAAAGCAAGCATATGTGGAGATTAGAATCACATTAGATGAATATGTTCCTGATTTAAGAACGGGATTTTCAGTGAATTTAGTATTAAATACTGCAAAGAAGGAAAATGCCAAGGTTGTGAAATTTGAAGCCATTAGTTCTGACCTGGAAGGAAATAAATTTGTAAATATATTAAAGGATGATGGAAGCACAAAAAAAGTCCCAGTTCAGATTGGTATTGAAGGGGACGTGTATGTGGAAATTATTAGTGATGAAATAAAGGTTGGAGATAATTTGTTAATGAACGAAGATTATGGAAATGTGGAAGACGCAGAAGAAGGAATGACACTATTCTAGGTGTAAATAGGAGGCTTTTATGATTAAGATTACAGGTTTAAGAAAAACATATAAAACTGGAAGTATTGAATTTGAAGCCCTAAGAGGAATTGATCTGCACATAAAAAAAGGAGAATTTGTGGCCATCATTGGTCCTTCAGGGTCGGGGAAATCTACTTTAATGAATATTTTAGGGTGTCTTGATGGAGCTTCTTCTGGAGAATACCTTTTAAATAATAATGATGTTAGTATGATGAATGATAAGGAATTGGCAAAAATAAGGAATAGAGAAATAGGATTTATATTTCAGTCATTCAACTTGCTTCCCAGGTTATCATCACTTCAAAATGTGGAATTACCCCTAATATACTTGGGAGTACCACTAAAGGAACGAACCCAACGAGCAGAAAAATCCCTTTCCAGTGTGGGTTTATTAGATAAAAAAAAGAATAAACCTAGTGAGTTATCTGGTGGTCAAAGACAAAGGATTGCCATAGCTAGAGCCCTTGCAACTAATCCATCCGTTGTATTAGCCGATGAGCCTACGGGAAATCTAGATTCTAAGACAACGGATGAAATAATGGGCATATTAAAGGAACTAAATGAAGGCGGGAATACTATTGTAATGGTCACCCATGAACCTGAAATTGCTGCTCAAGCTAAAAGGGTAATAACAGTAAAAGATGGTTTAATTGTTCGAGATATATATAATAACTAAAAAATAGATTTACTTAAAAATATTAAAGTAAAAGGTGATAATATGAATATTTTAGAGAGTATAAAAATGGCTATTCTGTCTGTTCGCTCAAACAAGTTGAGAACCATACTAACCATGTTAGGAATAATAATAGGAATCTCTTCCGTAATAACATTAGTGGCCCTTGGAAAAGGCAGTCAGGAGTCCATGAATAAGGAATTTAAAAATATTGGTGTAAATAGAGCAACCATATATATTAATGAGGATGAATATGTAAGTGAAGAAATTAATATGGATCATAATGATTTAGATGCAATTAAAAGAATTTATGGAAATGAAATAGAGGCAGTATCTTTCGAGCAAACATTATCTGGAACTATGAATTTAGGCAGAAAAACTTATAATATGAATTTATCAGGAGTTAGTTCAGATTATAATAAAATAGATAATTTTAAAATCACAAAGGGGCGATTTTTAATTGAGGGTGATGTGTTAGCTGGGAGGTATTCTACTGTAATAGAGTCAAAATTGGCTAAGAAATTTTTCCCTTCCATGAATCCATTAGGAAAAAGGCTTACCTTTGACGTGGATGGTCAAACCCTTTCCTATGTGATAGTTGGTGTATATGAAAAACCAAAGAGTCGTATGATGATGGGGGGAGGAAAGGAGACTTTTAACCTATATGCACCCTATACTAATGTGGAACAAATTACAGGAGAGACAACCTATAATTCCCTAGAGGTAAATGTTAAAAGTGGAGAAAATGTTAAAGAGACTATGAATAGTATTGTAAAATTACTTGAAAAAAGACATGATGTGGTAGGCAAAAATAAATATGTTTTTTATTCAGCTGAAAGTGAAATGAAGATGGTAAACAAAATTACAGGTACCATGACCACATTCATAAGTGCCATTGCAGCCATATCTCTTTTAGTTGGTGGTATAGGAATAATGAATATTATGCTCGTATCCGTCACAGAGAGAACGAGAGAAATTGGTATAAGAAAGGCAATAGGAGCAAATAAACAAGTCATTTTAGTTCAATTTTTAGTAGAGGCTATAATTGTGTCAGGTATGGGAGGTCTTATAGGAATAACTTTAGGTTCAGGACTAGCATATGCAGTTGGATCATTTATTAAGATAACTCCTAAGGTGGGTTTAAATACCATATGTATAGCATTTGCATTCTCTGCTTCCATAGGTATATTCTTTGGATTGTACCCAGCAAATAAAGCTGCAAATTTAAATCCAATTGATGCTTTAAGGTATGAATAGGTATAATAAGAAACTACATTTATGATAAATTTTGAAGGGATTTGAATTTTATCCTTAAAATATTTTCAAAAAAATAAATATTTTAAGAATAAAATCATTGTCTTTTGATTAATAATAAGATATAATAGTAAAGAACTTTGATTTACAGTAAAAATAATTAATTAAGTTTTAAGTATATAGATCGTAGTAATTTAACTGTAGCATGTATACTTTTAAAATTTTTGTTGATTAAGTATTTTTCTAAAGATTCAAGGTAATAAAAATTTTGGAGGTATATTAACATGATGAATGGTACAGTTAAATGGTTTAACTCAGAAAAAGGATTTGGATTTATTACAGGAGAAGACGGAAAAGACGTATTCGTACACTTCTCTCAAATTCAAAAAGATGGATTCAAGAGCTTAGAAGAAGGCGAAGAAGTAACTTTCAAGGTTGTTGAAGGTCAAAAAGGACCTCAAGCTGAAGAAGTAACTCCAGTTAGATAATTTAAACTATAAAAAAACAAGTCTAAGGATTTATCCTTAGGCTTTTTTTTATTGCTTATTAACAAATTATAATATTTTGATACTGTGGATAAGCAATAAAATAAGTGGGTGTGGGGGAAGAATTCCCCTGACTCTTTGACGAAAGGTGTTCAGATTGCCAGGGCGAACCATAGGGTTCCATAACGAATCATACGTAGTATGATTTTTTTTGTATTTTATTACAATTTTTTGCCAATATTATAATATGGGTCATTGTCATTGACAATATTATAAAATACTATATAATGAGAATGATAATCAATTAGATGAGGTGAAGAAATGAAATATAATAAATACATTGTGCTATCATTAATATTGACCACCCTATTATTAATAGGTGGTTGTAGTAAAAAAGAAGAAAATGCAAATTCTGAAAACACAGTGAAAGATGAAAAGGTAAAAATAGCTGTATCTATAATTCCTCAAGAAACCTTTGTAAAAGCAGTAGGTAAAGATTTAGTAGAGGTAACTACTATGATACCTCCAGGACATAGCCCTGCTAATTATGAACCTACGCCTAAGGAAATGATAGGTCTTAGTAATGCCAGTATGTATTTTGCCATAGGTGTACCTACTGAAAAGGCTAACATATTAACTAGGCTAGAGGATTTAAACGAAGATATTAAAATTATTAATTTACAAGATGAAGTTGGAAAGGTATATGAACATAGAAACTTTAGTGAGGAAGAGGAACATGACCATGAAAGTCATGAAGAAGAGGGTGTACATGAAGACCATGGCCATGAAAGTCATGAAGAAGAAGGCACACATAAAGACCATGGCCATGAAAGTCATGAAGAAGAAGGCACACATGAAGACCATGACCATGAAAGTCATGAAGAAGAGGGAACACATGAAGATCATAACCATGAAGGGGTAGACCCTCATATATGGTTATCTCCAAAGAGAGTTAAAATTATGGTAAATACCATAAAGGATAATTTAATAGAAGTAGATCCACAAAATAAAAATATATATGAAGAAAATGCTAAATCCTATATTGAAAAACTAGATAAAGTGGATAAGGAAATAAAAGAAAGTTTAAAGGGAACAGAAGAAAAATCATTCATCATATATCATCCTTCCTTTGGTTATTTTGCAGATGATTATAATTTAAATATGATAACTATAGAAGAAAATGGAAAAGAAGCTACAGCTAAGAGATTAAAGAAAATTATAGATCATGCTAAAGATGAAAATATAAAATTTATATTCTACCAAGAAGAATTCCATAGTGAACAAGCAGAGACCATAGGAAAGGAAATAGGTGCAGAAGTGATTGAGGTATCTCCTTTAGCTCCAAATTATATAGATAATATGAGAAATATGGCAGAAAAGTTTAATAGAGGATTAAACTAGGAGGTACGTATATGAATCAAATAAGCATAAAAGATTTAAGCGTATATTATGATTCTATATGTGCTCTAGATAATATAAACCTGACTATTAAGGATAGAGAATTTTTAGGAATTATAGGCCCTAATGGAGGAGGAAAGAGTACTTTAATCAAAGTTCTATTAAATTTAATAAAACCTTCTAAGGGTACTGTTTCTTTGAATGAAAAATCTATTGGATATGTGCCTCAATTTAGAAACTTCGATAAGACCTTTCCCATAAGTGTGATGGAAGTAATATTAATGGGAAAATTACCTGAAAAATTGAGACTGTTTCACAAATATAATAAAAAAGATAAGATTAAAGCAGAAAATATAATGAGCAAATTAAATATAATAGAATTTAAAAATAGGCAAATAGGCCAATTATCAGGAGGCCAATTACAAAGGGTATTAATAGGCAGGGCCCTAATGAGAGACCCAGATGTATTGGTTTTAGATGAACCCACATCGAGTTTAGATAGTAAGGGAAGAAAGAATATATATGATATGTTAAAAAAGTTAAATAAAGAAAAAACCATTATAATGGTTAGCCATGATATGAATCACATATTTAATTATGCAGATAGGGTCGTTCACCTTAGTAAAACAATGGATGAAGAAAAAATTCAAAGAGGTGATAGACATGTTTTATGATTTATTTCAATATGAGTTCATTGAAAATGCCATTAAGGGAGCTTTTTTAGCAAGTATTGTGTGCGGAATAATAGGTACTATCATAGTTGAGAAGAGTTTAGTGAGCATGAGTGGAGGTATAACTCATGCTTCCTTTGGAGGAATTGGCCTGGGATATTATCTAGGTATTGAGCCCATGATAGGAGCCCTCATATTTTCCACAATGGCATCTTTAGGGATAACGGCCATAAAAAGAAGTAGTAATACTAAAGCAGATACTTTAATAGGCATGTTCTGGTCATTAGGAATGGCCCTTGGAATATTATTTATTAACTTGACTCCAGGATACCCACCAGATATGACATCCTATTTATTTGGAGATATACTCACTATTTCTTCTCAATATATAAATATGATGATAGTCCTAACTGTTATTATATTAGGGGCTATTGGCAGTATATTTAATCACTGGAAGGCCTATTTGTTTGATGAAGAGTTTTCCAAATCCTTAGGGATTAATATTTTAAATCTGGAAAAATTATTATATGTATTAATATCGTTTAGTATAGTTATACTTATAAAGGTTGTAGGTATCATATTAGTTATAGCACTACTAACTATTCCAGTTGCTACAGCAAAATTACTTACTTATAATTTACAAAAAGTAATGATTTTATCAAGCATATTTGGAGTTATATATAGCCTTAGTGGGTTATATATATCCTATGAATATAATATTCCATCGGGAGCAACGATTATATTGGTATCAATATTTGCATATATACTTACAAATATTGGCGTGAAAGTAATAAAAAATAAAGAGCTGAATTTTATATAAAATTCAGCTCTTTATTTTTTACTTATTATCACGGGAAGTAGTTTGTACAACTAATTTATTATTGGATTTTCCAGCCTCATAAACTATGATTTCAATATAATACACCGGATTGTATAATGCAAGGTAGTGAAATATAATTTTTACTTAAATAAATAATAATAATATAATATAGTAAGTATGTTAGGAAAAATGGGAGTGAAATTAATGGATGAAATTTATATGGAAGAAGCCTTAAAGGAAGCTAGGAAAGCAGCTTCAATAGGTGAAGTTCCTATTGGTGCGGTAATAGTAAAAGATAATGAAATAATAGGACGAGGATACAATAGAAGGGAAATAGACAAGGACCCAACTGCCCATGCAGAAATGATTGCCATAAAGGAGGCGTCTAAAAATTTAGGTGGATGGAGGCTGATAGGTTGTAGTATGTATGTGACAGTAGAACCTTGCCCCATGTGTGCAGGAGCCATCATGCTATCTAGAATAGATAATCTAATAATAGGAACTATGGATCCAAAGGGTGGAGCTTGTGGATCTATAATAAATATTCCTGAAGATGAAAGATATAATCATATAACAAAGGTAACGAGAGATGTACTTAAAGAAGAATGTTCAAATACCATGAAAGAATTTTTTAGGAATCTGAGGAAAAATAAAAAGAAGATATAAATGGATTTTAAATTAAAATAGGGGGAATTAACATGGGTGAGAAAAAGGGAAAATATAAAATCGTAGCTCCTAAAATACCAAAGAATCTAGAAGAATACATATCATTAGATCCAAATATCCAAGATGAAGATCTTATATCTATGAAAGTGATTTGTGATTGTGAGATTGAAAATGAGATGGCAGAACATGTAGAGTTTAAACAAATCATATTTAGAAATGTTAATTTCAAAGAGGTATCATTTAAATTTATAGAATTAACAGATATTAGGTTTGAAAACTGTGATCTATCAAACGTAGATTTTTATGGAGCTATCATACATAGGGTGGAGTTAATAAACTGTAAGATTGTAGGTATTAATTTGAGTGAGTCATCCTTACAAAATGTAAAATTTGAGAATTGTAATGGACGTTATTCTTTTTTTTCATTTTCAAAATTAAAGCAAGTAGATTTTAATAATTCTCTTTTACAAAGTACTAATTTCCAAAATTCTAATTTTGCTAAGGTTAGATTTGAAGAATGTAATCTACAACAGGCTCAAATGTCAGGAACCAAATTAAAGGGAATTGATTTCAGTAGTTGTGAAATAGAAGGATTAGGAATAAGAATAGAAGATTTATCTGGAGTGGAAGTTTCTCCAATGCAAGCGGTATCACTTTCAAAATTAATGGGTCTTATTATTAAAATATAATTGAAGGTGAATAATCCTTTGCTTTTATTTAGATGTTTTATAACAATGAATAAAAGTAAAGGATTATTTTATAAAAAAATAACTCAGGTATAAGATTTACAAGTCTCTTAACTATTCATATAGTGAATTGATTTTATTTAGATATATTTTTTATGGTTTTCACTATTAAATTATTATTCAAGTAATCTAAATAGGCCTTCTTACCAATTTTCCTTATAATATCCGAATAGGTAGGATAGGCATAAATCATATCTGCAGTTTTTTTTATGGGAATATTGAATTTTTTTAGCATTTGAATTTCATGGATGAGTTCTCCTGCCCTATTACCTATAATATGGGCACCTACTATATTATCCTTATGACATATGACTTTCACAAACCCCTGTTCATTATCGGTAATTGCCCTATCTAAATGGGAGTAAGTTTCTGTGTATACTTTAATATTATCATATTTCTTATGGGCTTCTTCTTCCGTATATCCTATGTGAGAAATTTCAGGATCTGTAAAGGTAGTCCATAAAACTTGGGAGTAATCAGTTTTTTTCTTCACTGGGAATATACAATTAAAGGCAGCTATGAAACCTTGATATTCAGCCATATGGCTAAATCTATAGGGACCTGCAATATCACCAGCAGCATAAATGTTAGATACACTAGTTTGAAGCTTATCATTGACTATTATTTTATTAGAATCGTAATCTACACCTATTTTCTTTAAATTCATATTATCTAAATTTGGCTTTCTACCTGTGGCAACTAATATTTTTTCAAAGGATGAAAAATAACCCATATTACCATTATCTAAGTAGTGTATAGTGCCATCCTCTATCTTTTTGAGCTTTACATTTTTGTGTATTTCAATTCCTTCTCCTAAAAGAATATCTTCTATCCTTTTAGATGTTTCTTTTTCTTCTTTTTTTAGAATCCTATCTCCACGTAACAATATATCTACAGAAACTCCCAATCTATTTAGGGCTTGAGCCAACTCTATACCTATGGCTCCAGCACCAATAACTCCCATGGATTTAGGCAATTTTTCTAAGTTAAATATGGTTTCATTAGTAAGTATATAATCAGAATCTATCCCCTTTATGGGAGGAAGTTTCGGACTAGTTCCTGTAGCTATAATAAAATTTTTCCCTGTAATATTTTCACCATTAACAGAGATAGTATTTGAATTTATAAAGGAAGCATGTCCCTTTAATACAGAAATTCCTCTTTCTTCGAAGCTATGGGGTTTTTCTTCTTCATATACTTTATTTACTATGCTTTTCACATAATCCATTACATTTTCCGTATTTAATTTATATTTTAAATCTATACTATAATCCTTCAATGTAGTCACATTATAAGTCAGCTTAGCAGCTTTTATAAGGGCCTTACTAGGAACACACCCAGAGTGTGTACATTCTCCACCTATTTTATTTTTTTCCACTAATAGAACTTTCTTTTTAAATCCATTTCCAGTAAATGAGGCCGTAATACCTGCTCCACCAGCTCCTATTATTACTATGTCATAATCATATTTCTTCATAAAAAGACCTCCTTTGTGGGAATCATATATTAATGATACCCTCAAAAGGAGGTTATTATCACTTTACTATTGAAATTTTAATTAATAATTGTTATTTCTATCCTTCTATTATTAGATCGTCCTTTAGGAGTATCATTGGTATCTATGGGATTAAGTTCTCCATAACCGCTAACAGACATGCGAGATTTATCTATTCCCTTTACTTCTGTAAAATATTTTACTACTTCTATGGCCCGAGCCACAGATAATTCCCAATTGGAAGGATACTTATCCGTTTGAATTGGAATGTTATCCGTATAACCTTCTACTATAATGTTATTTTCTATTTTAGTTAACTTGTCTCCTATTTTACTAAGGGCCAATTGACCTTCTTCAGACATGGCTGAATCTCCACTGGAGAATAGGACATTATCTTTAAATCTAATGGCTATCCCCTTTTCATTTTGAAGAATATTAACCTTATCTAACATGTCATTATCACGTAAAAATTTTATAAACTCCTCTTCTGAAGTATGTATATCCTTTTCTATATTTTTAAGATTGAAAAGTTCCACAGATAAATTTTTATTAGTAGTTTTTAATTTTTCATTTTCTTCAGATAAGGTGGCCACTTCCTCCTTTAATGCATTTTTCATGGAGTATAACATATTTGTTTTTTCTTCAGATAAATTGAAGAATATAATAAAAAAGCAAAGGATTATTGTAACCATATCTGAATAAGTAATAAGCCAATTAGATGAAACATCAAAATCATCATGATATGAGTCTTTCATAAGAAGTCCCCCTTCTAGCTGGATAAGCAAGTCGTTTATCTTCTTTGAGCATAACGTTCATTTTATCAAATACATCTCTAGGTGAATTATTTTCAGATATAGATAAGATGCCCTCTTTAATAATAGTGTATCTGAGAATAATATTATCTATATAATTTTTCACCCTACCCATTAAAGGTGTGGCTATGAAATTTGCTATTAAACTTCCATAAAGGGTACTTACTAAAGCTGATGCCATATTAGTTATGATCATATTTACTTCGCCCATATTAGATAAAAGGCCAATAAGACCAAGTAAAGTACCAATAAGACCAAAGGCAGGTGAAACATGGGAAATCATTTTTAATATATTTATAGATTTATATAAGTTCATTTTTCTAGACTCAATATCTTTTATAATTACATTCTCTATGGATGCAGTGTTTTTATAGTCCCTAAGTAAAACTAAACAGTCCTTTAAAAATATATCCGATTCCACATCAGAGTAAGAAGATACTCCTAAAAGGCCATCTTTTTTTACTTTAATACTTAAATCATATAATTTTAAAATATCTTTCTCATAATCTATGGGAGTTTGAATACTATTTTTTATGATTTTTACAGTATCCATTAGGACATGAAAGGGAAAGCTTATGAGAATAGACAAGGCGATTCCTCCAACTATTATTTCTAAAGCAGTTATATTTAAAAGGGCTTTAGTAGGCACTGTAGTAAACAGGGAATGAAATACTACGCCTGATAAAAGTATGAGGATTAAATTCTTTTTGGTATTTAGATTTAAACTTTTCATAGATTCCTCCTAATTAATAGTTCCATCATTTTAAATTATAGCACAAAAGAAATAGACTTTATTAGACACCTTATAGGACTATTTTTATTAAAAACACAAAAGAATTGGTAAAATAGGAATATGGGACAATTTTTTTCTATAATACTAGGGTGAAACATTTTTAAGTATAGATAATTCACTCATTATAATGTTAGTAAGTTTAAGGTATAAGCTGGGTACATGACCAGCTTTTAATTTGTAAGGGCATATGATATAATGAAATTTATTGAAATAAATGATAATGATTTTCAATAAAATGGTTGAATGAGGTGATTCGGTGTATAAAAGATTAATACTTTTAATCATAGGTATAAGTATTATTTTTAGTGGTTGTAGTAAAAAAGTAGAACCTATAAAAAGACAGACCTATGCTCTTGGTACTATTATAGATTTTACTCTATTTGAAGAAGATGAAGACAAGGCTAATAAGGCTATAGATAGGGCCATATCAAGAATAAATGAAATTGAAAAAAATATGTCTACAAATATTGGAGAATCAGAAATAAGCAGTGTAAATAAGTATGCTGGGCAAAGAAGGGTAAAGGTTAGTGATGATACTATATATGTGATAAAAAGAGCTTTAGAATTTGGAAAAATATCTGATGGAAAGTTTGATGTTACAATACTACCCCTTATTAAGGCTTGGAATATAGGAACAGATAAGGAAAGGATTCCACCTAAAGAAGAAATTGAGTATCTAATTAAAAATATAGACTACAAAAATGTGGAAGTGAATGATGAAACTAATGAAGTATATTTAAAATCTAAGGAAATGGGAATTGACTTAGGTGGTATTGCTAAAGGATATATAGGCGATGAAGTGAGAAAAATATTTAAAGAAGATGGTATAGATTCTGCTGTAGTTAGTCTAGGTGGAAATGTTACTTTAGTAGGAAAAAAGATAGATAGTTCCGATTGGAAAGTGGGAGTACAAAATCCAGAAAGTCCCAGAGGTTCCCATATAGGAGTTATCCAAGCAGGTGAAACTAATATAGTAACCTCAGGAAATTACGAGAGGTATTTTGAAAAAGATGGAAAGAGATATCATCATATATTAGACCCTGAAAGTGGATATCCAGCAGAAAATGGTGTTATAAGTACAACCATAATAACGATCGATGGCGTAAGTGCAGATGCTTTATCCACATCCATATATTTACTTGGATTAGAAGAGGGAATGAAGCTTATAGAGTCTCTTAGTAATGTGGAATGCATAATCGTTACAGAGGACAGAAATGTATATTCAAGTAGTGGAATAAAGGGCAAATTTAATTTAACAGACGATAATTTTAAGCTAGGTAATTAATTACCTAGCTTTTTTAATTTGCATACTATACTTACACTTTCCTCAAACTTTCATCACATTTGTAAAATAAAATTAATAAGAGAGAAACAATTAATTTAATAATTGTAATAAAGATTAAATAGATCATAAGGAAGGGAGGCCATATATTGAAAAATATATTTATTAAAAAAAATATTCTTATAGGGGCAGTAATTGTAGGTCTACTAGGAGGATTTAGTTTTTATAAAAGTATAGATGCAAACTCTGAAGAAAAAGAAGATGTGGTAGTGACAGAATATACTGTTCAAAAGTCTAATCTAAGTATAGAGTATGTGGGAGATGGTCAATTAGAAATTCCAACAGTAAATTTGGACTTTGAGATTACAGGTAAACTTGAGGATTTATTTGTGGAGCCAGGCAGTGCTGTTAAAAAGGGAGATATTATAGCAACTTTAGATGATACGGATTATGGCAATAAGGCAGAAACCAGCAAAAGACAATACGAGCAAGCCCTATTAAAATATGAACAGGCGAAAGAACAGAAGGAATTAAACTTAATAGCAGAAAAGGAAAAGTTAGATAATCTTAAATACGCCTTAGATACTTTAAAAGTTGAGTACGAACCTATGACAAAGATGAAAGAATATTATCCAGCATCAGAAATAGAAAAAAAGAGGATAGAATACGAAAAGGCAAAACTTGCTCATGAAAATCAGTTAAAAAGATATAATACATTATCTAATACTAATTTAGATTTAGAAATGGAACAAGTGGCCATAAAGCAAGCAGAATTAAATTTAAAAATAGCAGAGGATGACCTTAGAAATACAGTCCTTGAATCACCTATAGATGGTAAAGTATTATACACTTCCTATAAACCAGGGGAAACTGTAGTGGAAGTTACTAAAGATGAAGATACAACTACAGCAGATAGTACCCATGTGGTTGTATTATCCGATAGTGGAAGTATGGAAGTAATAGTACCCGTATCAGAAATTGATTTATCAAATATAGAAATTGACCAAAATGTAAATTTGGAATTTGAGGCATTTTTAAATAAAAGTTTCCAAGGAAAAGTAACATACATAGAAGAACTTCCAAAGATAGATTCTAGTGGATTAGTAACTTATGATGTGAACATTAGATTAAATGAAAATAACGATAAGTTAAAATCTGGCATGACTTGTACAGCAGCTTTTATTTTAAAAGAGAGAAAAAACGTAATTACTATTCCCAATAAGGCTGTTTATATTAAAGATAAGAAACAATATGTGAAAGTTAAGAAAGAAGATGGAACTGTAGAAGAAAGAAAAATATCTACAGGTCTTACAGATGGTAAATCTGTGGAAGTTACAAAGGGCATAGAAATTGGAGAAATAATCTTAGTAGAAAAATAAAAGTATGGATGTGAAAGTATGGCAATAGAAGAAATTTTCAAGGGAGTTTTGTTAAATATAAAACTCAATAAGTTTAAAGTTTTTTTAACTTCCCTTGGCATAATAGTAGGATCCCTTACTATTATATTTGTCATTGGTATAGGTAAGGGAAGTCAAGCAGAGGTAGAAGAACAATTTAAAAGTTTAAGTGTAGGAACTATCCATGTGATGACTAATTTTAGGGCATCTCCAAATGTAAAACCTTTAGATAAAGAGGATTTAGAAAGAATTAAAGAACAAACACAAAATATTGATAAAGCAGTAATATCAGTAACAACGTCTACTTCTGTATTAGGAAATGGAGAAAGTATGTCTGCATCTACACTAGGAAGTACGCAAGATATTAAAGATACAAATAATTTGAATATAAAGTATGGCAGATTCATATCAGATGAAGACATAAAGAGAGCTAAGATAGCCGTATTGGGATATGATGTAGCAGAAGGACTCTTTGAAGAGGTGACAGAATCCATACTAGGTGAATATGTAACTATAAAAGGTAAGAGATACGAAGTGGTAGGTATATTAGAACAAATTGGTGACACGGGAATGAGAGGCTTTAATCCTGATGAAGGAGTCATAGTACCCTATGAAACGGCTACCAGCTATTTAATAGGAAAAAAGTCAAAACCTAATATTACTGTACTAGCTAAAGGAATAGACTATGTGGATCCTGCCATAGAAGACATAAAAGAAATATTGTCTAAAGAATACAAAGAAGATGATTTAATGATAAGGGATGCTGGATCAAAATTAGTTACGGCAAGGGAATCAGCAAAAAGTATGTCAATATTATTAATGGCCATAGGAACTATAGTATTAATTGTTGGTGGTATAGGCATAATGAATGTTATGTTTGTATCTGTAAAAGAAAGGACTAAAGAAATAGGTATATTAAAGGCCATAGGCGCTAAAAGAAGGGACATATTACTTCAGTTTTTACTAGAGGCCATAATAATAAGTGCGGGAGGAGGAATTATAGCCATAGTATTAGGCATAATTTTAATGCCTCTTGCAGAGTATGGGAGTGTTAGGGTTATTCCATCCTTAGAAGGAAATGTGATAGCTCTCATATTTTCCATTGTTACAGGAACATTTTTTGGATACTATCCAGCTTCTAAAGGGGCAACTTTAAAGCCTATAGATGCACTTAACTATGAATAAAGGGAGATGAATTAAATGAAAAAAATAAAATTATTAATTTTAGCTATAGGGGCAGTATTAATGTTTACAGCTTGTGGAGATAAAGTAGTAGTAGAGGAGACTGTTGTGGAAGGAAAAGAGGGAGTGAGAAGGGAAGTTGCTGCAGAGGTGCAAAAACCAGATAGCTCTCAAAATGAATCAGTTGATGAAATAAGAGAAAAGAAACCACAAATAAATAGACCTACCATGTATGGAAAGGTGCAAAAAATAGTAGGTAATGAAGTTACTTTAATGTTGGCAAAAATGCCTGAACCAGTTCAAATATCCAAAGAGAATAGGGAAAAAATCAGTAGAGAAGAAATGAAAGAAAAAATGAAAAATAGAAAGATAGAATTTACTGGAGAAACGGTAGATATTATAATTCCTGTGGGAGTACCTATTGAAAAGAGAGGTCAAGGTGGAGCGTCTCAAGTTGACTTAGAAAACATAGGTGTAGATTCTATGCTGCAAGTTTGGGTTGAAGATGGAGATGTAGTAAAAGTTCGTATAGCAAGGTAGTGATATTATGAGTGAACCAGTACTTTTAATGAGAGATATAGTAAAAGCCTATGATTTAGGAAAACAAAAGGTTCAAGTATTAAATGAAATTTCACTAAAAATAAATAAGGGTGAATTTGTAGCCGTACTAGGACCATCTGGTTCGGGAAAATCAACTCTTATGAATATTATTGGATGTATTGATACAGCCAATAGTGGTGAATACATATTAGGTGGAGAACCTATTAAAGAAAAAACTGAAAATGAATTGGCTCACATAAGAAATAAGGAGATTGGATTCATATTTCAAAAGTTTAATCTACTTCCTAAATATACAGCTCAACATAATGTAGCCTTACCCCTTCTATTGAGAGGGGTAGAGAGAAACGTAGCTTTTGAAAAGGCAGAGGATTTATTAGTTCAGGTGGGCCTTGGGGATAGAATAGACCATAAGCCCATAGAACTATCAGGTGGGCAACAACAAAGGGTATCCATTGCTAGAGCATTAATAGGAGACCCTAAAATATTACTTGCAGATGAACCTACAGGAAACTTAGATTCTAAATCAGGAGAAGATATAATTAATATGTTTTTAGATCTGAATAAAAAAGGTAATACCATCATATTGATTACCCATGATTTACATGTGGCTCAGCAGGCAAAGAGAATAATTAACGTAAGGGACGGTAAAGTCCATGAAGGTTAAAAAAATAGAAAAAATAATACCAGCTAGAGAACTAGCTGGTATTATTTTTTTATATTTAAGATTTTTTTACTTCTATCCATACTAAAGTACCTTTATTTACTTCACTTTCTATACCATAGGCATAATTATGGGCTTCTAATATATTTTTTACTATAGACATACCTAATCCTGTACCAGATTTATTTCTTTTTCTGGATTTATCAACCTTATAAAATCTTTCCCATATATAGGGAAGGTCCTCTTTAGGGATACCTGATCCAAAATCTTTAAATTCTATTCGAATAGAATTTTTATTATCTAGTAGATTAATTTGAATTTCACTATTCTTAAATGAGTGAATTATGGAGTTATTTAATATATTAAAAAATACTTGAAAGATTTTATTTTCGTCTCCTTCTATAAACAATTCTTTGTTATAGTTAAATAATATATCTATATTTTTTTCCTTAGCAAAATACTTTAATTTATCTATGACCCTAGTTAATATATCGTTTACTATGAAAGGTTCCGTAGTAGGATCATAATATCCAGCTTCCATTTTAGACAAATATAAAATATCTTCTACCATATTAGTAAGTCTGTCAGATTCATCTATTATTACTTTTAAATTTGCTTCCCTACTTTCCTTTTCTTCTCCTTCTATATCCAGGGTGAGTTCTGCATAAGCCTTTATTAAACTTATGGGAGTTTTTAATTCGTGGGAAGTATTAGCTATGAATTCTCGCCTGAAAGTTTCTATCTGACTCAATTGTTCAGCCATTTTATTTATTGTATTCCCAAGGATACCTATTTCATCTTCACCTTTTACGTCTATATTACAATCAAAATTACCCTTTGCAATTTCCTTTGTAGCATTTGTTATTTTTATTATGGGCTTTGCAAACATTTTAGATAGAAATAAGGATAATATAGTCCCAACTAGCAGGGAAATTCCACTTATTATAGATAATTGCCTCTTTAATACAAAAGTAATAGAATTAGTTGAAGAAAGGCCAGAAGATAGCCATACATTACCTATTACTGTATCTCCCTTTTTTATGGGAACTGCCACATTTAAGTGTCTTACAATGTCTTTTCCATCCTTTTTCTGTATTAGACGATTTATATAAAGATCTTGTTTAAAGGAAAATCGTTCAAGTTCACGGTGAGGTTTTTGGCCTAGTATTTTCAGGTCTTTAAATCCTCGTTCTGCTAATAGGTTGTTATATTTAATATTGTTTTGCCTATCGATTATATTTACACGACCATTTAAATCAGAGGCCACTTCGTGGATTTTTTCTGATAAATTTTCAGATTCTATGCCTTCCTTCTCCACAATAGCAGCTATTTCTTTACCGCTATCTACTAGGGAATTGGTTATGGCATTTATATAAAAGTCATTTAGGAAATATACCTGAAATAGCCAGGATATTCCCAATATGAGGAGAATAAGTGCTGTAATAGATATCCAAAGTTTACTTCGTATATTTTTCATATTATTCTTCCACCTTAAACTTATATCCTGTTCCCCATACGGTTTTTATGTATCCCTTATAGGGAGAAAGTTTTTCTCTTAATTGTTTAATGTGGGTATCTACTGTTCTTAAATCTCCTATAAAATCATAACCCCATACTTTACTTAAAAGCATTTCTCTAGAACAGGCTTGCTTGTTATTAGTAGTTAAAAATAATAATAAATCAAATTCCTTTGGTGTTAAGTATACTTCTTTATTATCTACTAACACAATCCTTTCCAATGGAGAAATCTTTATATTTCCATAGTCTAATACATCGTTTTTTACAGTTTTAGAACTTCTTTTTAATATGGCTTTTATCCTAGCTATTAACTCCCGAGGGCTAAAGGGCTTTACTATGTAATCATCTACTCCCAATTCAAATCCAAACAATCTATCGTATTCTTCACCACGGGCAGTTAGCATTATTATGGGAGTATCTAATTTTTCTCGTACTTTCCTACACACGGTCCAACCATCTATTATGGGCATCATCACATCTAATATTATTAAGGAAAAATCATTTTCTGTTTCTAATATTTCTAAAGCAGCACGACCATCACAAGCTTCTGTCACTTCATATTCTTCTTTTTCAACATACTTTCTTATGACTTGGCGCATTTTATCTTCATCTTCAGCTATTAATATTTTTATCATAAAATTGCTCCCTTCTATCCTTATTGAAATCATCATAACATAAAAGGTTTCCGTTAACTATAGGGTAATCATTATCTTTATTAAACATTCAAAGAATGAACACAAAACCATCACAATTGATTAGTAAAATTATAAAAAAAGAAGGTGAATTATAATTCACCTTCATAATTAATCTATTAAACCTTGTGATTTTAACCATTCATTAGCTACGACCTTAGCGTCCTTTTTATTCAAGTCAACTTGAGCATTAAGGTCAGACATGGTCTTATCATCTAATTTACCTGCCAATTGTTCAAGGGCATCCTTTACTTCTGGATATTTTTCTAAAGTATCTTTTCTAATTACTGGTGTTGCATAGTAAGGTGGGAAGAAATTCTTATCATCTTCTAATACTGTTAAATTAAATGCAGCTATCCTGCCATCTGTAGCGAAGGCACTATTAACGTCAACTTGACCATCTCTAACGGCTGCATATGTAAGACCTGGATCCATACCCTTAGTAGATTTGAAATTCATACCATATGTTTCTTTTAATCCCATATAACCATCTTTTCTCTCTAAGAACTCTTGGGTTCCTGCTATAACTAAATCTCCAGATTTAGCTGCTAAATCTGAATAAGTTTTTATTCCTAAACTTTCTGCCTTTTCAGCTTTCATAGCTAGGGCATAAGTATTGTTAAACCCAAAAGGTTTTAACACGGCAAGACCATGATCCTTATCCATTAAGTCTTTTACCGTATTATAAACTCTGTCCGTATCCGTATCTAAATCTTGTTTCAATATACTTAAAAGAGCTGTACCTGTATATTCAGCATATATGTCTAAGTCTCCCTTTTTCATGGCTGCAAATACAACTTGAGTTCCACCTAAGAAGGGCTTAGTTACTACTTTAACATCAGTTTTAGCTTCTATTATATCCCTCATTAAATAAACTAAAATTTCTTGTTCCGTATAGTTTTTACCACCTATAACTACAGTTTTTTCTTCTTTTGTAGTTCCGCATGCAGCAAATACAGAAAGTACTAAAATTAAAACTAAAAATAAACTTAACTTTTTCATTAAATCACTCCTTTATTTTTTTAATCCCCTTGGTGTAGCATAAGATTCTAATTTCTTAAGTAAGAAATCAAAAGTCAAAGCAAGACCTGCCGCTGGAATAGCACCAGCTAATATTAATGCAGGGTTTACTGTTTGGATACCTCTAAATAGTAAATCTCCTAATCCACCAGCACCAATAAGGGCTGCAATAGTACCAACACCTATTATTAATACGGTGGATGTTCTAATACCTGCCATTATTATGGATAAAGCAAGAGGAAGCTCTACCATAAATAATACTTGCTTGGAAGTCATACCCATACCTACTCCTGCTTCAATAGATGCTGGGTTTACCTCTACTATACCTGTATATGTATTTCTTAAAATTGGGGCTAGTCCATATATGGTTAAAGCCACAATTGCAGGAACTTTTCCAATACCTAAGAAGGGTATCATAAAACCTAGGATTGCTAAACTTGGAATTGTCTGAAAAACAGATGCAAAGCCTATAACTAAATCTGAAATATTTCTTCGGCGGGTCAATAGTATACCCACTGGAACTGCAATAGATACAGAGAGAAATAGGGCAATTAAAGTTATTTGTAAATGTTGACCTAGGGCCAATAATATATCTGAAGAACGATTTTGAAACACATTAATTACTTCTATAAAAAGATTATTATTCATGAAACTCAACTCCTTTATAATTAATATCTACTAGCTAATATTTCTACTAAGCTAGAGTGAGTTATAACTCCCGTTAGAGCCTTTTCATTATTCAATACGGGAACGTATTTTATATCTGTATTTAAAAATAAATCTATGGCTTCTTCTAGGGAGTCAGCTTCTTTTATAAAAGGAATATCTGTTTTCATTACATCCTTTACCTTTAAATCTTCATTTGAAAAGTTTCTCTGAATATTCCAAACTCCTACAGAACCTAAGAATTTATTCTTTTTATCCACTACTGCTAAGCTTGTAACCTTATGGTTTCTCATAAGTTTTAAAGCTTCTGCCAAACCACGGTCAGGTTTTGTAGTTACAGCTTCTATCATAACTTCAGTAATTGGAGGAAGAGCCTTTTTACTATTTAACCTTTCCTCCCCAATAAATTCGCTTACAAATTCATTGGCAGGATGTCTTAAAATTTTTTCGGGAGTATCTAATTGAATGATTTGTCCATCCTTCATTAGGCAAATTCTATCTGCAATTTCTAATGCCTCGTCCATATCATGAGTAACAAATACAATGGTCTTTTTTATTTCCTGTTGAAGTCTAACTAATTCCTTTTGAAGTTGTTCACGACTTATAGGATCAAGGGCACTAAAGGGCTCATCCATAAGGATTACTGGTGGATCTGCTGCTAGAGCTCTTATTACTCCAACCCTCTGTTGTTGACCTCCGCTTAGTTCTGCTGGATATCTGCTCTTGTATATTTTAGGATCTAAGCCTACCATATCCAGGAGTTCATCCACTCTTTTCATATATTTTTCCTTATCCATTTTTTTTAGTTTGGGCACTAAAGCCACATTTTCAGCTATGGTCATGTGAGGTAATAATCCTATTTGTTGTATAACATAACCTATGTTTCTACGGAGTTCTACTGGATTTACTTTACTTATTTCCTTATTATCCATATAGATTTTTCCTTTGGTATGATCAATAAGTCTATTAATCATCTTCATAGTAGTAGTTTTCCCACAGCCACTAGGGCCGATTAAAACCAATAGTTCTCCTTCTTTTACGTGCAGGTTTATATTGTCTAAGGCTTTAAAGCCATCTTCATATATTTTAGTCACGTTCTCAAATCTTATCACAAAACCCCTCCTTTATAATGTTTCTATATAAAAAGTCTTCGTTGGAAGAACAATAAAATAAATTTGTGGAAAAAATAATTTCTTAAAATTATGAAAACTATTTTGGGGTATAAAAAACTATCCCTTCATCCTAAAGAGTTAAAAAGATTATATTCTATTTTTTTGCATAGAAAAAATACAAAAATTATATAAGATGTATGATTTTTATGTTCTATAAGAACCTGTCCATCTTATAGGTTTGCATAAAATAAGCTAAATATACTTTAATGTTATAAAAATCTGTATATAAATATATCCAAGGTAAAATACAAAATCATTATTAGATATGTTTAAAGAAAAGTTGTACATTGGATAATCTTAGAAAGATAAGAAATTTTTACTTAATATTTATATTCTATCATAAGAATGGGATTAGAAAAAGAGGAATGAGTGTATATAAAAGAATATTAACTATAGAAAATTTCACATAAAAACGTATCTTTACAAAATGTAACAAATTTTGATAAAATACTTTATGCACGAGGAGGAGGAAATATGGCTTTTATTATAGATTATATAAAGAGTTTATTTTTATCAAAGAATGAAAAGGAATTATCTGAATATTTATTAGTATCTAATATAATACAAACATCCATTAAAAGATAGAACAGGAGAAATCCTGTTCTATTTTTTTGCAAGAGCATCATTATTAAATATAGCATGAATATAAGTAAAAATCTATTTTTAGGAGTATATGACTAAATTTAATTTAAGTTATATAAAAAATTATAAAAGTATATAAAGGATATATTAAATAGTACATAAGTAAAAATGGGACTTGTACAAAATTCTGTAAAAATTTACAATGAAATAAGAGATTATAGATATAACTTATTGAGCATAGTTCTAAAGTATTAAATATTGCATGTGTAGAATGTAACGAGGAGATTGAAATGGCAAATAATCCCAACATATTTTATAGAGACAAAAAATGTATAAAATGTCATAGAAAATTTAAGACACCCCAGGTAAAAAGTAATGCAGTTAGGATAGACAAGAGGGATACGGACAACTGTCCTTACTATAAGTTGGACAATCCTTTGTTGTATGAGTTTTATATATGCCCTCATTGTCATATGGTTTTTACAGATCACTTTGAAGAAATAACTAAGCAAAAGGATAAAGATATTTTAGATAGGTTATTTTTTAAGATGAGAAATGTAGAAAATCTATTTGAAGAAAGAAATATAGATGACGGGTTAAGACTGGCAAAACTAGCCCTTGTTGCTGGTGAGTCTTTAAAGGAAACTAGTATTAAATTAGCCCCCATATGTCTAAGAATAGCTTGGTTTAATAGATATAAAGAGGATGTAGGGGAAGAAAGCAGGTTTTTGTCTAATGCCTATGCCCATTTTGAAAAGGCCTATAATAATTCAGACTTAAAAATAAAGGATAAATCAGTACCAGAGGATTTTGTAGTATATACTTTAGCTGAATTAAGCTATAGAATTGGCGTATATATAAACACTAAATCCTGGTTCAATCAATTGTTCAAATTTCCAAATAGAAGTAGATATGTAATGAAGGGCAGAGACAGGTGGTCAGATATAAGGCAGGAAATTACAAAGGTTAGTAAGTAAAATTAGGTGTATAATATAAGTATACACTTTTTTTATGCGGGGGTTTTTAATATGTGCTTAGATATTGTAAAAGATAAAGTATTAACCTATGAACAAAAAGTATTAGGTTTAGCAAGATGTGCAGAAAATTCATTAAATATTTTAAATATCAGTGACGAAGTGAAAAAATATAGAGAAGAAAATATAATCTGTGACTTGTATGAAGGAAATGCCCCTTATAGACCTAGATATATAGTGGTGGATTTTGAAAAGTTTATGAAAGAGGGTAGCGAGTTTTTAAGATTGAATCCTCCTAAGGATATTTGGGAGGCAGTAAACAACTTACTTATTTTTTATAAGCATATACCATCAATTACTTCTTTTCCCGTATATATAGGGAATATAGATTATTTACTAGAACCCTTTATAAAGGACGAAGAGGAAGCCTATAGAGCTATTAAAATGTTTTTAAATCATATAGATAGAACTATTACAGATTCCTTTTGTCATGCTAATATAGGTCCAAAAGATACGAAGGCGGCAAGACTTATTCTAAAGGCAGAAAGGGAACTTGAAAACAGTGTTCCCAACATAACTTTAAAATATGGAGAGGATACACCAGATGAACTTGCCCTAGAAAGTATAAAAACTGCCATGGTGGTGGCAAAACCTAGTTTGGCTAATGATGAAATGTTTAGAAAAGATTTAGGAAACTATGGTATAGCCAGTTGTTATAATGGTCTAAAGATAGGTGGAGGAGCCTATACCTTAGTAAGGTTAAATTTAGGCAGATTAGTAAATAAAGCAGAAAGCATGGACCAATTTTTTAGCTATCTATTACCACATGTGGTAGAAAATATGGTTTCTTATATAGACGAGAGAATTAGATTTTTAGTTGAAGAAAGTAATTTCTTTGAAAGCAGCTTTTTAGTAAGGGAAGGGTTCATAGATAGGGATCTTTTCACAGGCATGTTTGGAATGGTAGGATTAGCTGAATGTGTCAATGGATTATTTAAAATAGAAAAAATAGAGAGTAGATTTGGCCACTCTAAAGAAGCAGATGATTTAGGGGTTAAAATAGTAGAAACTATGGAAAACCTATTAGATAAATATAGTAATCCCTATTGTAAATGTACAGGTGGTAAACATTTATTACATGCTCAAGTTGGAATAGATTCAGATGTGGGCATATCACCAGGTTGTAGAATACCTATAGGCGAAGAACCTGAACTGTATAATCATTTAATTCAATCGGCTAAATTTCATAAGTATTTTCCATCGGGTATAGGTGATATTTTCCCCCTTGAATATACGGTAAATGAAAATCTGAAATCTGTATTAGATATTATAAAGGGATCATTTAGAAGTGGTATGAGATATATATCAATCCATTCTAGTGATTGTGATGTTATAAGAATAACTGGTTATTTAGTTAAAAAGTCAGAAATAGAAAAATTATCTAGGGGAGAACAAGTCCTAAAAGATACGGTAGTTTTAGGAAAGGGTGCAGTGAATAACCATGGCATATTAAATAGAAGGGTAAGAAGCAATGAAAGCCTTAGTAAATAAAATTATTCCCTTTAGTTTTGTAGATGGAGAAGGAAATAGATTTTCTATCTTTTTGCAAGGGTGTAATTTTGACTGTTCATACTGTCACAATCCAGAAACTATAAATCTATGTATAAGCTGTAGTTCTTGCGTAGATAAATGTCCAGTAGGGGCTTTGAAAAAAGATCAAAAAGTATTTTATGATAAAGATAAATGTATAAATTGTGATGAGTGCATTAAAGTATGTGCCCATGGAAGCACTCCTAAGGCCTCAAAATTGAGCGTGGATGAGATTGTAGAGCAAATACAAGTAGTTGGTCCATTTTTGTCTGGAATCACCATATCAGGAGGAGAGTGCACTTTACAAAGGGACTTTATAATAGAGTTGGCTAAAAAGGTGAAACCTATGGGTCTTACTGTGTTTGTGGATACTAATGGTTATCTGCCAATTTGGAAGGATAGAGAATTGTTAGATAATATAGATAAGGTTATGCTGGATGTTAAGTCTTTTAATGGTGAAGAACATGTTGCATTAACTAAAAAGGCGAATGACTCCGTATTAGAAAATTTAAAGATTCTTTTAGAGAAGAAAAAAATATATGAAGTTAGAACCGTAATAGTACCGAAATTATTAGATAATGAAAATAATGTGAAAAATATTAGCAAGATAATAAGCAATATAGATGAAAATGTAAGATATAAGCTAATAAAATATAGACCATTAGGTGTGAGAATAGATAAATTAAAAGGATCTACTCCTGAAGATGAATATATGAAAAAGTTAATGGATATGGCCAGGGTAAATGGTTGTAAGAATGTAATAAGCTCCCTATAAGGGAGCTTTAGACTGTTGACAAACTCGAATTTCTTCGTTGTTGCTTCAACCAAGAACCCTTACGTATGTCTATATACGCTGCGGTCTCTCGGTTTCAGCACGCCTCGAACTTCAAATTTGTCAAAAGGCTATCATCTTGTAGACTTTGTCTACAATCTGAAGCTCCCTATAAGGGAGCTTGTTTTATGGAATTATGTAGTTGTTTCAAATTTGTTTTCACACTTTGGACAAGTTACAGCAATTTTACCCTTATCCTTTGGGATTCTAAGTTTAGTTTCACAATTAGAACAAGGTGTTACTGTGTAATCCAGTAGAGATTCTATTTTATCCATGTCAAGTCCAACTACTACCTCATCATCAATTATGAAAGCTGGAACTCCCATTACTTTTCTTTTCATTAATTCCCGTCTAGCGTCCATATCCTTGCTAATATCTCTTTCAGTAAAATTAATGCCCCTCTCCAAGAGACTTTCCTTTGCAGGCTTGCAAAGAGGTCAGCTTGGGCTAGTAAACATAAATACTTCTTTCATAAAAATCCCCTCCTCTAATTATACTTTACCTAAAAAATACTATAAAAACTAGTCATTTGAATAAAAACATAAATTTGACATAAACCTTTTATTTGTAATAAAATTGATGTAACTGTATTATTTAAGGAGGATATTGACTTGAAATCAAAATTGAAGAGGATTATTCCGCTAATAGTTCTAATTATTTTCAGTATGACTGTAGTTGTATATGGGGAAGACCCTATAGTTGGAGTTGTAATAGACAATGAAACTACAGTGCAATTAAAAGCCAATATGAAGTCCCAAATTGTAGAAAACCTTGGTATAGGCGACAAAGTATATATAGACAAAGCAGAGGGCAAATGGTATAGGGTATCTACAGATGAAGGTAGATGGGGATTTGTTCACTCTGAAAATGTGTCTATTATAAATGAAGAAGAAGTTTTATTTGAAGATGCCACAGTGAATACAGGAAGTGTATTTGTCCTTAAGGAGCCTAATATAGACTCCAATATGATAGGAACACTAGGATTTCTAAGTAAGGTAACAGTTTTAAATAAGAAAGATGATTGGGCCTATATATCCTTAGGAGATGAGCCCATAGGATGGACAAAATATGATGATTTGATTACCACATCCTCTTATCCAGAGGGAAAGGTTACTGAGGAGCAAGTTCAAGTATTAGACAAGAATTCCACAGATGGACAAGTACTATTTAATATTTCTAAGGGAGATATAGTAAAAATAAAAGATTATGAAGACAATTACTTTAAAATAGAAATTGATGAAAAAGAAGGTTGGATACTTACAGAAGATATTAAGACTGTACATAAAGATTATATAAAGGAATCTTTTGTTGTATCCAAAGTGGAAAAAAAGAATTTAACAGCACAAGAAGTATTTAAAGAAATTATAGAAAGTAGTAGACTACTAGGAGAGGATTATACAGCTACAGCCTATGACTTATCCATAAAATCTTGTGGTAAAGCCATAGGAGCTAAATATAGAGGAATTACAAGGTCAGGTATAGATTTAAATGGTAAGCAGTGGGGAGATGCTATGGTAGTAGCAGTAGACCCAAGAGTAATACCACTTGGAAGTAAGGTGCTAGTTATGTTTGATGAATCTGATTGGAGAAAGAAATATAATGGTGTATATTTAGCTGGAGACACAGGTGGTGGAGTAAAGGGAAAGACAGTAGATTTATATTTGGGAGATATAGGTAATAAAGAAATGAAAGAAGTCAGAGATTTTGGTAGAGCCTACAAAGTTAAATTATACATTATAGATTAAATAAGCTAAACATTTTTATTATTATATTAATATAATAATAAAAAATTTAAATGGCATGGAATTCATATGTTTTATACATATTATTCCATGTCATTTTATTTCGCAATATTAAAGAAAATAATAAATTTCATATATTTTCAAAATGTGATAAAATTATGAAATGTGTGGGGGTGAATACATATGAAAAAAAGAAAAAAAATAAGAAATAGGTTAATAGCCATGCTTATGCTAATAACCTTATGTCCTTTAATGCTACTGGGTGTAATGTCATATGGAAAGTCAGAAAAAGTATTAAAGGAAAACCTAGTTCTATCTTCAAAAAATTCTATAGAAGGGATAAATGAAAGTATATCAAATTTTTTATTAAACACTGAAGAAATTATAAACATAGGTGTAGACAACAAACACTTTAAAGAACTAGCAGAGAAAAAGGAAAGAATAGAATTAAATGAAGAAATTGTTATGGAAATGTTGAAAAACATGCAGGAAAACGATGAAAATATAGTTAGTATTTATATGGGTACTAAAGATGGAGATATGTATCTTTATCCAGCAGATGATTTAACTGGATATGATCCAAGGACTAGAGGCTGGTATCAAGATGCATTAAAAAATAAAGACTTTGTCATTTGGACAGAACCATATATTGATGCAACTACAGATGAAATAGTAATAACTCCAGCAAAAGCTGTGGAATACAATGGTGAATTGGTAGGGGTTATAGGTATAGACCTAGAAATCAATAGGTTAGCAAAGGAATTATCAAAAAAGACCATAGGAAAAGATGGATATGTGTACATAACCGATAAAAACGGTATAATGATAAGCCATAGAAATGGAGAAATTGTAGGAACTGATGAAGCTACAAAATGGGCTTCCTGGAATTCTATTCAAAATAATGATAGTGATTTTATTGATTACGAGGAAGATGGTCAAAAGAATTTTGCTACTTTTGAAACAGTTGAAAGAACTAAGTGGAAGATAGTAGGTGTCTTAAGTGAAAAGGAGTTATTAGACAGTACTAATGGTATTAAAATGTTTATGGTATACATTGGAATAGGTACATTATTAGTCTGTATATTCATATCACTACATATAGCAAATGGAATATCTAAACCATTAAATACTTTAAAAGGAGTTTTTTCACAGATTTCAAAGGGTGATTTAACTGTGAGAGTAAAAACTCACAAGAATGATGAATTTGGAGAAATTGAAGATGACTTTAATCATATGGTGGAAAGCATTCAAAACTTAATAGGGGAAATGAAAGAATCCTCCCATGTAGTAATGGATTCATCTGAATCTTTAGGGAACATAACGGAAGAATCTGTACAAGCTGTAACAGAAGTAGCTAAAACCATAGAAGAAATTGCACTTGGTGCAAATGAACAAGCAATGAATACAGAAAATGGAGCTGTAAAGGTAAATGAATTAGGTACACAAATAGACTCCATAGCTAATTTAGCTAATAACATGAAAAGCATATCTAGTGAAACAGAAAAGTTAACTACAACTGGTTTAAATAAAGTAAAAATACTTACAAATAAATCTAAAGATTCCTATGAAAGCTCAGTGAAAGTAAATGAAATAGTAGGAATGGTAGATGAAAAAGCCAAAAATATTGGAGTAATAATAGATACCATATCTCAGATATCAGAACAAACTAATTTATTAGCTTTAAATGCAGCTATAGAATCAGCTAGAGCTGGTGAACATGGAAGAGGATTTTCAGTAGTAGCAGAAGAAGTGAGAAAGTTAGCAGAAGAATCTTCTAATGCAGCTAATGAAATAAGGAGTTTAATAGAATCCATTCAAAAGGAATCTAAAGATGCCGTAAATGCCATGGGTAAAGTAAGTGAAATAATAGAGGAACAAGATGCAGTAGTAGGGGAAACTAGTGAAATATTTAACAATATGTATGGTTCCATAGAAGGATTGACAAAGGCTATAGACGAGATACAAGAAAATAGTAACAATGTGGTATTAAATAAAAATCACATAGTAGAGAGTATAGGAAGTATGTCAGCATCAGCAGAAGAAACATCGGCAGCTACACAGCAGGTATCTGCCACAGTAGAAGAGCAACTAGCTTCTATGGAACAAGTATCTAGCCATTCTCAGGAACTAAAAAAACTATCTCATAAGTTAGAAGAAACAGTAGAACAATTTAAAATATAATTATTAACAAAAAGAGGATCATTAGATATAATGATCCTCTTTTCACTTTATATACAAGTGCGTATAATTCTGCCTTGTCACGGCAAGATAGGACTAAAGACCTAAAAAAACAAAAAATTACAAAAAAATACACTATTCGCTACAAAGTAGTTAAAAAAATGGTAAACTTTACTTATATACTTTGTGGAGGTGGATGTAGGAGATATGAAGAAAAGAGGGAAGGTAAAAAATCGATTAATTGTTATACTTATGATTATGGCAATTGTACCTTTACTTGCATTAGGGTTCTTAACCTATGGCAAAACGGAAGATGTTTTAGAGAATAACCTTACGTTATCATCTAAATATGCCATTGAAGCTGTAAATGAACAAATAAACATGTATTTAGATAATATTGAAAGTGAAGTAATGATTATTTCTAACGATGAAGTATTCTATGAACTAGCAGACAATGATAACCCTGGTGTGGAAGGTGAAACTCGTGTGAGAAATGTGTTAGATAATATTAAGCAAAGTGATAAAGATTTAATGTTTTTATACCTAGGAACTAAAAATGGGGATATGTATATGGAACCAAATGACCAATTATCAGATGGTTATGATCCTAGGATGAGACCTTGGTATAAGGATGCAGTAAGTAATAAAGGGAAAATAGTTTGGACAGAACCATATATTGATGATACAACTGGAGAAACCGTAATAACCTGTACTAAAGCATTAGAAAAAGATGGTCAAGTAATTGGAGTTGTGGGAATAGATTTAAATTTAAAAACTCTATCTGAAAATGTTGCCAAAAAGACTATAGGGAAAGATGGATATATATACATAACAGATAAAGATGGTATTATGATAAGTCATAAGAAGAAAGAGTTAATAGGAAAAGATGACGCCACTAAATTAACATGTTGGGATAATATAAAAAGTAATAAAAGTGATTTCATTAGGTATGAATTCCAAGGAGCAGATAAGTTTGCAGCCTTCACAACTAACGAAAAAATGGGATGGAAGATTATTGGTGCTCTTAATGAGGATGAATTAGTATCGGACACAGCAGCCATTAAGACGTTTATATTAATTATTATTGCTATAACCTTATTATTAGCCATTGGAGTGTCTTTAATGATTGCTAGTGGTATTTCTAAACCACTAAATTCTTTAAAGAAGACGATTAGTCAAGTGGCAGCAGGAGATTTAAGGGTTAAAGCGCAAACTAATAGAAATGATGAATTTGGTGAAATTGAAGATGCCGTTAATGACATGATTGAAAATATTAGGGATTTAATAAAAGGAACTCAAGAATCGTCTAAGGTAGTATTAGAATCTTCTATGGCGTTAGGTACCATAACTAATGAAACTACAGTGGCAGCAACAGAAGTGGCAAGAACCATAGAAGAAATAGCTACTGGAGCGAATGAACAGGCTAAAGATACGGAAAATGGAGTTATAAAGATAAATGAATTAGCAGAAGAAATAGACATGATAGGCCAATCTACAGCTACCATGAAAGATATATCTAATGAGACTGGTTCATTAACTGTGGAAGGTTTAAACAAAGTTAAAGAATTAACTCAAAAATCAAAAGAAACCTATGATGCAACTGTGAAAGTAAATGATGTGGTTGAAATGGTAGATGAAAAGGCTAAAAATATAGGGATGATAACAGAGGCCATATCTCAAATTGCAGAACAAACTAATTTACTTGCATTAAATGCAGCTATAGAATCGGCTAGAGCTGGAGAACATGGTAGAGGATTCTCTGTAGTTGCAGAAGAAGTGAGAAAATTAGCAGAAGAATCATCTAATGCGGCTAATGAAATTAGGGATTTAATAGGAGCTATACAAAAGGAGTCCAAATATGCAGTAGAAGCCGTGGGAAAAGTAAATGAGATTATGAAGGAACAAGACGTGGCTGTAGAAGAAACTAATAGCATATTTAATCAAATGTCTAAGTCTATAGAAAATCTCATAGGTAGAATAGAAGATGTAAGGGAGAATGGAAACGCTGTAGGGGCTAACAAGGACGCCATAGTTAATGTAATAGAAAATATATCAGCGGCTTCAGAACAAACATCTGCATCTACTCAAGAAGTATCTGCTACTACGGAAGAACAATTGGCATCTATGGAACAAGTGTCTTCCCATGCAGAGGACTTAAAGGAATTAGCTCATAAATTAGAAGATGAAGTAAATAAATTTAAAATATAGGATTAAAATAAAAATAAAAGGGATGATTATTGAAGTTTCAATAATCATCCCTTAAGTTTTTTAAAATTTTATAGCACGTTGAAATTCAGGTTTTCCTTTTAATTTTGCTACTAAAAATGGATTATCTAGTGCAGTAGTAACCACACTGTCCTTTGGTGGTTCTATTATGGAGTAATCCACATATAAATAGTCATCATCACTATATAAGTCCTTCAAATGGATATTATATCCCACCGTATTTTGCGTACTACCTACTATTAATAGATAAGTTTGTCCATTTATGACTTCAGAATATAAACCTTCTTTATCCTTATTATTAAGTATCCATTTGGATAATTGTTCTTCATTAGATAACTTTTCCATTTTCAATTGTGTATAAGCTAGAGGATTATTTTTAGATTTGTCTTTAAAACAACCAAATACTAATACGGTAGATAGAAGTATTAAACCTATAATTAACAATGTTTTTTTCATAATAAAGTACCCCCCTATACTGCGTCTTCATATGTTAGACTTATTATAACTTAAAAAGTTCCTGGAAAAACTTAAAAATAGATTAAAATTATGTTATAGAAATATTACTAAATTATTTACCCAATAATTAAAATGTTAAAATTAAATATTGGAATTGTTGGGTAAATAATTTAAAAAAAACATAATTTTAAAAAATGGAACATTATTTATATAATATACGTCATAAATATGTGGAAAGTATTAAAGAACAATGATAGTTATGTGAAGAAATTATAAGAAGGGGCGATGAAAATGAAGGGGAAAATATGTAAGATTTTAGTATTAATACTTTTATTTACTAGTATTGGTACTACCATGGCATTTGGTCAAGATATGGGCTTAGAAGAAGCAATACATAAAGCTAAAGAAAAAGTGAATATACCAAATCAGTACGAGAAATTTAACTACAATGTGTACACCATAAGTGATAAAAAAATATGGGGAATGAATTGGGTCAATGAAAAAACTAATGAATCTATTCATGTATCCGTTAATGAAGATGGGGATATGGTGTCATATAGATATTACGATGGAAAGTACAACAAAGAAAATAAAATACCTAGATATAGTAAGGATGAGGCCATAAAAGAGGCTAAGGATTTCATAAAAGAAATGGATCCTAACTTATTAGATGAAGTGAAATATGAGTATGACAAAAAAGAAAAATTACCAGTTAGAAAATATAGTATGTTTTTCTATAGAGTAATAGATGATATTCCTTTTTATGAAAATGGCATAGAAGTAAGTGTAGATTCAGATACGGGTAAAGTAATTAGTTACAACAAAATGTGGGATACTATGAAATTCCCTAGCAATAAAAATATTATTAGTGAAGATAAGGCTAAGGAAATATTTAAAAAAGATCTAGGGTTAGAGCTAGTTTATAAATTTAAGTATGAAGAAGATGTGGTAAAACCTTATTTAGCATATGTACTTAAGTATGATAGACAAAATAGCATAGATGCTAATACGGGTAAAGTAGTAAAAGCTGATTATTACTACATTGATTATCCAAGATATGGAAATGTTACTATGAAAGAAGATAAGGCAGCCGTACGTTCCCTATCTCCAGAAGAGCAAAAGGCTGTAGATTCTTCAAAGGATATAATGAGCAAGGAAAAGGCAGAAAAAATAGCTAGAAGTATAGACGAATTAAATATAGGAAGTGAATATAAATTAGAAAATGCAAACATATATAAAGTTTATCCACAAAATGAAAGATTCAAGTGGGAGTTATACTTTAAAAAAGAAGAAGATAAAAAATATGACTATGTAAATGTGAGTTTAGATGCCAAGGATGGAAAGGTATTAAGTTTTTATAAAGGTAGAGAATACACTAATGAAAAGGGTAAATATGAAAAAGAAGAAGCTAAAAAGATGGTGGAGAAATTCTTAGAAAAGTTTTCTATAGATTATAAGAACACTGCTTATAAGGAGTATGATGAAGTATCATATGAAAACATAGAAATGCCTGGTCACTATACTTTTACATACAGAAGATTAGTAAATAATATTCCTGTAAGAGATAATTTCATAAGAGTTACCTTTAACAATGTAACGGGAGAAATTCAGTCATATAATTTAAATTGGTTTGATGTAAAATTCCCAACAGGAAATACCATATCTCTAGATGAGGCATATGATATTATGTTTAAAGAAATGGGTATGGAACTGAATTTTAGAAGAAGATATGAAAAACCTAAATTAATGCCTGCTAATAAAAACTGTAATGTGGCCTTAGTATATTCTATAAAAGGTCATTATCCAGTTATATATGATGGTATAACAGGCAAATTATTAGACTATAATGGTAAACCTATAATAATAGAAAATGAAGAAAATAGTAAAACAATAAGTGGGCATAAATATGAAAAAGAAATGAATGGGTTAAGTGAATACGGTATATTATCCATTGAAGAAGGATTTAATCCGGATAGTAAAATACTTCAAAAGGATTTTTTAAAGTTAACATTAAACGCTGTGGGACAATATTATAAGAAAGATGATATGGATGAAATGTACAGAGTGTTAATGAATAAGAACATTATTAAAGAAGAAGAAAAAAATCCAGAAGGTATGGTAACAGAACAAGAAGCAGCCAAGTTTATAGTAAGGGCTTTAGGCTATGAGGAGATAGCTAAATTAGGAGATATATTTAAGTATCCATATAATCCTAATGCAGTAGATGAAGAATATATTGGATATATTACTATAGCTAACAAGTTAAGCATTATTAAGGATGAATTTAAGCCTAATAGTGATTTAACAAATGGAAGATCAGCTTATATGATATACAACTATTTAACAAGATAGATTAGATACGCAGCCTTTGGCTGCGTATTTTTTATCCCTAAGGAAATTATAATACCATGAAATTTGTGGATAAAAAATTAAGGGGGTTGTAGGGGAAGGATTCCCCTGCCTCTTTAAAGGAGGGTGCTCAGCAACTTCAGTTGCGTCGAAGGGAACCATAGGGTTCCATAGCGAAGCATACGAAGTATGTATTTTTTATGTCTATATATGTAAGAATTTCTTACATATTAGTAACAATTAAGTTTATTTTAAGGTAAATATGATATTATTTATATGTTAATTTAAGGTTAATTATCTTCCAGAGGGTGTTGGTATAATATAGTTTGAAAGTTAAAGTTGAGGGGTGGTATTTATTAATGCTATAGATATTAAAAACGTTAGGAAAGTTTTTCGAGTTGGAGAAGAAAAAGTTGTGGCCTTAGATGATGTGTCATTGGAGGTTAAAGCTGGGGAAGTATGTTGTTTATTAGGTACATCCGGGTCAGGTAAGTCTACTTTGTTAAATATGATGGCGGGCTTGGAAAAGCCTACTAAGGGTATTATTAGTATAGCAGGTCGTAGAGTTGATAAAATGACGGAAGAGCAATTGGCTATCTTTAGGCAAAAGGAAATAGGATTCGTATTCCAATCATATAATTTACTTACTTCTCTTACGGCCCTTGAAAATGTGAGCTTGCCTTTGACTTTTAGAGGGTTTAGTAAAAAGGTAAGGGAAAAGCATGGGAAGGAAATATTAAGGGCAGTAGGACTTGAGAAGTATGTAACCCATAAGCCAACTCAGATGAGTGGAGGACAGCAACAAAGGGTTGGAATCGCTCGCGCTTTTGTAAGTAAACCTCCTATAGTTTTTGCTGATGAGCCAACGGGAAACCTAGATTCTAGGACTACTGAGGAAGTTATGAACTTAATATTAAAAATAGCTAAGGACAATAATCAAACATTGATTATTGTAACCCATGATAGAAGTATTGCAGAATATGCAGATAAGGTTGTCTATATATTAGATGGAAATATACAAAAGATAGAAACTAGGGAGGAAAGAGAATGTACAGAAGAATAAGTGCGTTAGTAGTATTACTACTAGTGCTAGTTAGTGTTAATACTACTGTTTTTGCCTATGAAACTAGTAGTTCACCAAGAATAGTTATAGGAAGGAAAATGGATACGCCTGTATTTAATGCAGGAGAAGAGGTAAGATTAGCCATTCCTTTGGATAATGATTCTACCATGAAGGCTCGTCACATAATAATGTATCCAGTTATAGAAGATCCAAATGAATTTCCCTTTGAAATAGATAAGGCTACTATTAAAAGAAGTGTAGGATCTATTAGTGGACAGTCTAGTGAAAAAGTTCCATTTTATTTCAAGGTGAAAGAAAATGCCCAAGATAAGGTCTATACAATAAATTTTAAAGTAGATTATGAAACAGAAAATGGAAGTTCTAATAGTGATTCTCAAAATCTTTATATAAGAATTACTAATGATAAGGTACAGCCTAATATTAAGATAGCAGATGTGAAACTTCCAGGTAAAGAAATACCATCAGGAAAAGTAAGTAGAATAGAATTAGATTTAAACAATAAATCTGATCTAGATATTAAGGATTTAGAAGTGAAAATTACAGGTTTTGATAACAAGATAACATTATCTGATTATGTGGATACTCAGAGAGTAGAGAGCATAAAAGCTAAAGAATATGCAAAAGTAAAATACAATATAAAAGTAGATTCAGAAGTTGAATCGGGAACTTATAGTTTAACTTTGGAAATGAAATATAAGGATAAATACGATAAAGAGTATGAACAAAAACAAAACATATATCTACCCGTATCAGGAGAAGACGACCAGGAATTGAATTTAGCTTTAGAAAATATATCTAGCCCTAAGGAAGTTTCTCCGAATGAGGACTTTAGTTTAAGTTTTAACTTAAAAAACAACAGTCCTTATGATGCAAAATCTGTGAAAGTAACAGTGGATGCAGGAGAAAGCATATTACCAAAGTCATCATCTATTAAAAGTGTAGGTACTTTAGGTGCAGGAAAAGGACAGTCACTAGAGTTTGTGTTATTTCCTAAGGATGGAGCAGAATCTAAGAACTACCCAGTTAAAGTAAGTGTAGAATATAAGATATCAGGAGAAAAAACTCAGACATTTGAACAATACGTGGGAATTTTTGTAGATGATAAGGGTGTGAGCCAAAATCCTAAAATAATAATAGACAATTATAATTATGGAAATGACTTTATAAAAGCTGGAGAAGAGTTTAATTTAGATTTATCTTTCTTTAATACAAATTCCGCTAAGACAGTTAAGAATATAAAGGTAACATTAAAGCCAGAAGGAGGAATATTCTCCCCGGTAGGAAGTAGTAACTCCTTCTTTATAGAAAACATAGGAAGTAAAAGCAGAGCTTCCAAGACAATGAAGTTAAAGACAAAACCTGATGCAAAATATCAGGACTATAATATAGTTGTAAGTATGGAGTATGAAGATGGGTCAGGAAGTAAGTATACAGCTGAAGAGACTATAGGGGTACCAGTAATTCAAGACTCAAGACTAGTAGTATCTGATGTGGAATTACCAGATGAGGTATTTGCAAATACACCAACAAATATATCTGTAGATTTTTATAACATGGGAAGATCTCAAATTAGGAACCTTATAATAAATACAAAGGGTGACTTTAGAATCAAAAATGGAACACTATATGTGGGAAATTTAGAGGCTGGAAGTGACAACTATTATGATGCTACTATTATTCCTGAAAAGGAAGGAGGAGCAAAGGGTGCTGTAACATTTGAATTTGATGATGAGGTTGGAAATCATCAGATAATAGAAAAGGAAATAAGTATAAATGCCCAAAAGGAACCAGAAATAGAAATGCCTGAAATGCCTGAACCGGAGGAAAAAGATTCTTCTAAAATGAAGTGGATTGTAGGTCTTGTAATTTTAGGAGTAGGAGGATTCTTATTCTATAAAAAGCGTAAAAAGAAAACAGAGGAAGTGGGTATAGATGAATAGTTTAGACCTCTTTAAAATGGCATTTAATAACTTATGGAGAAAGAAGACCAGGACTTTTTTAACCGTACTAGGTGTAGTTATAGGAACTACTTCTATAGTAGTAATGGTATCTCTAGGAATAGCCATAGATACGGAATTTAAAAAAAGTATGGGACAAATGGGAGATTTAACAGTTATAGAAGTTAATGCTGATGGATATAGGCCGATGAATGAAGTTAATAGTAGAGACAAGAAAGATGTTAAACTAGATGATACGGCCATAGCTACTTTTAAGAAAATAGATGGAGTAGAAGCTGTAACTCCTGAGAAAAGAATGTATATGAGAATTGGAGTAGGAAAATATATAGCTGATATGAGTGTTGTGGGAATAGATCCAAGTGTTATGAAAGAATTCGGCTTTAAAGCGGAAGAGGGAAGGTTATTAGCTTCAGGAGATAAGAAAGTTTTAGTATTCGGTAAAGATACTTTAAATTATTTTAGAAATCCTAGAGTTAGAAATGAAGAAGAACCTCCCACTGTAGATGTACTAGGAAATAAATTAACATTAACATCAGATAGATACTTTGGAGAAAGAAATGCAAAACCTCCTTCGGATTACAAAGCTCCTAAGCATTATATGGCTAAGGGAGTAGGTGTATTAGAAGAAGGTGGTAGGAATGGTTACAGGGCTTACATGAGCATAGAAGAGTTATTAAAAATAGAAGAAGAAGACGAAAAAATAAGAAAAGACTCATCAAACAGAAGAAGAAATAAAGATGAAAATAAATATGAAACTATAAAGGTTAAAGTTAAAGATGTGGAAAGTGTAGAAGGTGTAGCAGAGATTATAAAGAATATGGGATATGAGACTTTTAGTTTAACGGATATGGTAAATAATATGAAGGAAACAACTCAAAAGATAGGGTTAATACTAGGGGGTATAGGCGGTATAAGTTTACTAGTAGCCGCTATTGGTATTACAAATACTATGATAATGAGTATATATGAAAGAACTAGAGAAATAGGTGTAATGAAAGTAATAGGAGCTAAGCTTTCTGATATTAAAAAATTGTTCCTAATAGAGGCTGGTATGATAGGTCTTACAGGGGGATTAGCAGGATTGACTTTCAGTTATTTAGTATCTTTTATATTGAATAAGGTGGCAGGAGGAATGATGGGTGGTGGATCTGATACAAAGATTTCTGTCATATCTATAGAACTAGCCCTAGGAGCCTTAGTATTTTCTTTTATCATAGGAGTTGTGGCAGGATATTTACCTGCAAGACGTGCCATGAACTTAAGTGCTCTTAAAGCAATTAAAAATGAATAAATTATTTTAAAGGCCACTAATTATAGTGGTCTTTTTATTGGAAATAATACATAAGTATTACTACATTACCACTTATTTACAAAAACATTACGGAGTTATGAAATGGGTTGTAATTTTTGGAATTAATGTATATTATATGTATAGATTAAAATAAATTATTAAATTATAAGAAAAGGAGGTCGTGTAAATGTTAAATATTAAATCAGTAACATGTGTGGATAGAGATACGTTACAAGTAAAAAAAATAATTGCACGACTTAGGATCTTTAATGGAAATAGAAGTATTTAAATACATTTATTGTATTTTTTATATATGTTATTAAAGCCATAAGTTGTGCACCTGCAACTTATGGCTTTTTTATATACCATTTCATGAAATAGGTAAATTATTAGTTAAAAGCCATGGGATTATCCTAGGGCTTTTTTGTTTTTTAAGGAGGTAGATAAGGATGATTAAATTCTAGTCTTCAAGTAATGTTTAGTTAAAAGAGGAGAACTTATTTCATAGGAGGGATAGAAATGACTTTTTGTTTAAGAATAGGAAGAGTTAAAATTAATGTTGATTTAGAGAAAAAAGATGATAATCTTTTAATAGAAGAGAAGAATATATTACAAAATGAAAAAATAAACGAAGTTTTAGAAGAAAGAAGAAACATAGAAGAAAAGCACAATTTAAATAATTATTATTACTAAAATAGCGAAAGGGTTATTAGATATTTAATAACCCTTTCGTTAAATTATAACCTTTATTATTTCGCATTTATTCATATTTTAATTTTTAAGACACTAATTTACTATAAAAAATCATAATACATATAAAAGTCACCAGCATAACATTTGTTGTTTCAAAGGAAACATTAAAATGTCTAATCTTTTTTATTATTTTATAATCCTTGGCAATAAAATTTTTATAAATTATATAACCTATTCCCATAGTCATTATATAATTTAACAACTTATCAAAACTCATTATATTAATATGTGAAAGGTCTATATCAAAGATTTCTCTAGTTAACGGAATAAAGAAGTTTCCAAGAATAATACACATGATGGACAATAAAAACATGGATATGTTGCTTCCAGCATGTCTACTTCTCTCTATAGTAGATTCTCCAAAAAATATTTGAGACATTTTTATAAATGATACACTTGTACCTAGATTTACAATAAATAACATTATAAATTTCAGATTATTGTCTGCAACACCATGTTTTATTATTGTTTTACTTACGAAGCCGTTAAAAAATGGTGAGCCAGTTATAGAAAGCATACCCACAATCATAAATAAAGATGTAAATGGTAAGTTTTTAAATACCCCCCTTATTTCCGTAATTCTTCTTACTCTATAATTATTAATTATAATTCCAGCTCCCATAAATAATAGGGATTTAAACATTGCATGATTGAAAATGTGCATTACACCGCCAACATAAGTTTTTCCATCCATACTACTAAGTCCCATCAAAATTATTCCTATCTGTGATATAGTATGAAAAGCTAAAATCTGCTTAATATCTTTCTGACTTAATGCGAATATAATTCCAGATATGGCTGTGAAAAAACCAAATAAAAAGAATAGATTATAAAAAATTTCTAATTTGAACATTTGATTCATTCTTATAAATATATATAAACCACTTTTAACTAATAAGCCAGAAAGTAAGGCTGATATGGAAGCGGGTGCAGCTCCATGAGCTTTAGGTAGCCAATTGTATACTGGGAAAAAGGCTGATTTAACTCCTATAGCAGCTATTATAAAAATATATGATATTTTTATAATAGAAAAATTTTTTATAGGATATATTTTTTCAGATATTATATCCATATTTAATGTTCCAGATACAACATATAATAATATTAAACCTAATAAATAAAAGATCATGCCTGTACTATTAAATAATAGGTAGTATAGTCCTGCGCGTACAGAATAGCCATCCTTTTTATATATTATAAGAATAGTAGAAATTATGGTAGTTATCTCAATGAAGATAAATAGATTAAATAAGTCATTGCTTTGAAGTAATCCTAAAAAGGTCCCCTCGAGGAACATTAAGAAAAATAGAAACTTAGAATCCTTCTTTCTTTTATCCCAGCAATAAATTAATATCATCCACCATATAAATATTGAAAGAAAAATAAATGAAATAGATAGTTTATCATTTTTTAGACATATTCCGATTGTTTTATCCCAGCCACCAAGTAATAAGACATTATTCACAATAAACTTATTAAAAGCATGATAATATGAAATGGCTAGAATAGTGATTATTGATTGGGATATGAAAACTAAGTAGTTAAAATATTTATTGTTTATTAGATAAATAAACATTGCGGTAATTATAGGAATAAATATTAGATAAACCGGTATAAACTTCATACTAACCTTTCCTCTCTATCAATTCTTTCCAATTTAAAGTACCATAATAATGAAATATTTTTATACTTAACATAAGAGATAGGGCAGTAATAGAAGCTCCTATTACTATGGTTGTAATCATTAAGGCTTGGGGAAGGGGATCTACCATAACCTTTGTTTCTTCAGAAAGTATGGGAATAAAACCATTCTCAACATGGCCAAAATTTAAAAATAATAATATCACTGCCGTTTGGATTATGTTTATGCAGATTATGGATTTAATCATATTCTTACTAGTAGCAAGACCGTATACGCCTATTAATACAACAATAAATTGTAATATTAAATCAACTTTCACTATCTTCCCTCCTCAATAAAGATTGAAAATATAGCTACAAGACCTGTGGCCACCTTAATTCCAATAAAAAAATTTAATATTACTAAAAATATTTTCTTTAAATTCATATCACTATTGACTGGTAAAAAATTAGTGAAATATTCTCCGCGTGTAAAAAAGCTTGCAATAACAATTATTAATATTCCAATAAATAAATACTTTTCAAATTTAACTAATAGATTTAAATTTGCTAGTTTTTCATTATCTATAAGAGAGGTTGTAAGTATAGCAGTAGCTAATATAGCACCACCTTGAAAACCTCCCCCAGGTGATAAGTGTCCATTTATTATAATATAAAATCCAAATAAAAGCATAAATGGAAATAACAATCTACATATACAAACCAGAATTTGTGAAAATTTCATCCTATCAAATCCTTCCTTTTAAAGGTATTGTCAAAGAACTTCATCTTCTCTTTTAGACATAAATAGTATTCCGGCTACAGTTATAAGTAAAATACTAGCTTCAAATATTGAGTCGAAGAGTCTGTAATCTAAATAGATGCCAGTTACTATATTTTTTGAACCTGTTTCTTGGTAGGTGTTTTTTAAATAATATTCCTTGCTATCATAGCTTCTATGTTCTTTAGAGTCAAAAACAGCAGAGGAAAAAGAAATTAACAATACTAGCAACATGCCGATTAAAAGAAAGTTTTTAATCATATGTCTCACCTTCTCTTACTTTAAGGACAACTACCCTATCATATTTTTCAGTTATCTGCTCTAGTTTGTTCATTAGAATGCTAGACTCTTTTCCTTTGATTAAATAATTTTCAGTATTAGGACATTTATCTATTATTAAATCAACATCTCTCTGTCGGAAAATTCCATAGAGCTTTCCAATATCATTACTATAAATTGATAGCTTTAAGCCATAGTAATTAGTAAAATCTTCTAAAATCCTATAACCCACTCCTTTTATCAATCCGCAATTTCTTAAAAAATCGTCATCCACATGGCTAATAACAACAAATTCTCTTTGTTTAGAAATTGAAATAATAAATATTAGAGGAATAATAGCACTTCCAATAGCAACTTCGGCTAATGCTACATCAGGAGATTTGTATAGGTAATAAAGACTAGCTGAAATTAATGAAAAAGCTGAGAAAAAAACAATCAGTTTAAGATTATCTTTACTTATAATAATAGTTATTGAAATTAATATTAGAAGCATACTCAATAAATTCACTATATTCATCATATTCATTTTTCATTATCTCCCTTTATTTGAATTCCATTAAAATATGCAGATCTAACGATAATATGATTACTTATTGGGCTAGTCATCATTATAAAAATTAGAATTAGAAATAATCTTGTTGAAAATAAATTGAATCCAGATTTAATAATTAAAGCTATTAATA
>NZ_NIBG01000028.1 GCF_002270055.1 Anaeromicrobium sediminis
GAGAGTAGGACGTTGCTAGTTTAAATAGTAGAGCCAAAACGGATAATCGTTTTGGCTTTTGTTTTGCATTTATATATAATTGTGTTATAATTATATGCGTTGACATATGCAATTTTTTATCTTACAATATATTTAAAAATTCAGTAAATATGAGGTTGTGATACCATGGCTAGTCGTACTTTAAATGAAGATAACGTAGGAATGTCTCTTACATCAAGAATATTTCATATTCTTAGAGAAGATATACTAAATGATAAGTATAAAGAGGGAGAAAAACTAGGAGAAGCTAAATTAGCGGAAGAACTAGGTGTAAGTCGTACTCCTGTAAGAGAGGCACTAAAGCAATTAGAATTAAATGGAATTGTAGAAAATATTCCTAATAGAGGAGTAATAGTAAGAGGTATATCTAAAAGAGATATAGATGATATATTTACTATTAGAGAAGCTGTAGAAGCAATAGCTGCTAGTTGGGCAGTGGAAAGAATAACTGAAGATGAGTTGAAAAAGCTTCAAGAAACTCATGAACTTATGGAATTTTATGCTTTTAAAAATGATATAGAAAAGTTTGCAGAATTGAATACTAAGTTCCATGAAATCATATATGAAGCTACAAAGAGTCGCCATCTAGAGCAGATTCTGAGAAACTTCCAATACTATATGAAAAAAACTAGAAAGAAGTCTCTACAAGTTGAAGGCAGATTAAGCCATACTATTAAGGAACATGAAGAGGTTTTAAAGGCATTTCTAGAAAAGGACGCTGTAAAAGCTAAAGATTCTATTGCTAGTCATATTAGAAATTCTAGAAAAAATGTTGAAGAAAATACTGAGTTATAGGCTACTTCATATGAAGTAGTCTTTTTTTAGTTACTTTTTTCAGTTATAGGAGGATAGTATGAAGAATATTATAGAAAATAAATTGAGGTCAATTGATAGAGTATCCTTTCATGTACCTGGTCACAAGCATGGTAGGATATACAAAAATTATGGACTTAGTAATATCCTAGACTTAGATACTACAGAAATTCCAGGTACAGATAATCTCCATAGCCCAGAGGGGATAATAAGAGAATCACAAATAAGGGCAGCAAATTTCTTTGGAGCAGATAATACCTTCTTTTTAGTAAATGGAACTACTAGTGGTAATCTAAGCGCTTTGATGGCTACTTTAAATCCAGGAGAAAAGGTGCTGGTACCTAGGAATTGTCATAAATCTGTAGTGAGTGGAATGATCATGGGAGGAATAGAACCTGTATATATCATGCCACAAATATATAGGGGCATATCCATGGGAATAGATTTACATACTTTAGAAAATAAATTAAAGGAAGATAGACAAATAAAGGCCATATTAATTACAAATCCTAATTATTATGGTATATGTGTGGACATTCAAAAAATCAGTAAAATAGCTCATACATATGGAAAAATATTAATAGTAGATGAGGCTCATGGTTCTCATTTAACATTGAGTGAGGAATTGCCTATGGATGCTTTAAGTGCAGGAGCAGATATAGTTTGCCAAAGTACTCACAAAACATTAATGAGTTTTACTCAAAGTTCTATGGTTCATGTGAAGGGAAATAGGGTAGATATAGAAAGATTAAGATTTATGCTTAGTATGAATCAAAGTACTAGTCCTTCCTATCTATTAATGAATTCATTAGATACTACCGTAGCCATATTAATAGAGGATGGTAAAAAACTAATAGAGAATCTAATTAGAAATTTAGAGGAATTTTATAAAAAACTAGAGAATATAAACATAGATTATTTCAGTAAGAAAAAATTAAGTACCTATAATGTATATGATTACGATTTAACGAGAATAGTAATAGATATGACTAAATATGGAATAAATGGAAGACTATTAGAAAAAATTTTATATGAAAAATATAATATACAGATGGAGATGAGTGATACAAATCATATAGTTGGAGTGGCTACTATAGGAAACATAAAGGATGATTTTGAAAAATTATATGAAGCATTGGAAGAAATTAAGAATATTTATGGTAGGCAAGAAATAATAGAAGAAAAAAGCATTAATTATAATATAATGCCAAAGGTAGTACTAAATCCCCGACAAGCTGTATATAGTAAAAAGAAGAACATAGACTTTCATAATAGCATTGGATATATAAGTGCAGAGTATATTATACCATACCCACCAGGGATTCCTATATTATGTCCTGGTGAAGAAATAAGTGAAGATATAATAAATCATATTACATTATTAAAAGAGAACAATATAAATCTTACAGGAATGAAAGATACAAGTTTAAAGTTTATACAAGTTATAGAAAAGTAGAATTTGAAATATAATATATAGTATAGTAAAATTTAGGTAATGTAGGGCATTGTTACATATATTTTATGTTCATTTTAATAACTATGGCCTATTAAAAATTAAGGACAGGGGTGAAGTGCATTGCGAAGATTTAGTAGCCATATGATAAGCTTAATTATGATAGCCCTTTTATTTTTAATCTTTTCATTTAATACAATAATTGAATTCGCAACAGACTATCAGTGGTTTAAGGAACTTGGGTACGATAAAGTATTTTTAACTAAGCTTATGACACAATTAAAACTAGGTATACCATGTTTTATAATTGTAACTATAGGTGTATATATTTACTTACTAATTTTGAAAAAATCTTATCATAAAAAAGTACAAAGTAATGTGGCAAGTATAAGTGATAAAAGAGTAAATCAATTGGCTTTAGGAATGTCAGCTATAGTGGCTTTTATGTCTAGTATGACATTGTTGGGGAGTTCCTGGTTTGAAATACTAGCATTTATGAATGCTACTGATTTTAAGGTGGCAGACCCTATTTTCAATAGGGACATAGGATTTTACATATTTAAATTACCCATATTACAACAATTCTATTATATGTCTATAGGTTTCATAGTCATCATGGGTATAGTAACTGTACTATTCTATATATTAATGATAGGAACTAGAAGACCTACTTTATTTAATTCTACAGATGAAGATGAGTTAAATTCAAGAAGGATAAATAGAAATTTTGGAAATAAAATAGACTTAGGTAACGGGAAGCAATTATTAAATATTGCACTTACCCAATTATTAATACTAGGTGTAATCCTGTTAATATTAATAGGGTTAGGATATTTACTAAATATCTATAACCTAATGTATTCCACAAGAGGTGTAGCCTATGGAGCCAGTTATACTGATGTGAATGTGAATATATGGATATATAGAATTATGTCAGCTCTTTCTATAGTATCAGCTGTACTATTAATTGCGGGTGCTAAAAAGAAAAATCTAAAATTAGCCTTAAGTGGACCTGTAATAATGATAGTAGTAAGTGTAATTGGAAATATGGCAGCAATGGGAGTACAAAACTTCATAGTAGAGCCAGATGAATTATCTAAGGAAAGAAAATACCTGGAGAACAATATAAAATACACTCAAATGGCTTACAATATTAATGCAGTGGAAGAAAGAAATTTTAAAGCAACAGACACTTTAACAAGGGAAGATATAGATAAAAACGAAGGAACTATAGAGAATATAAGAATAAATGATTATAGACCTACAAAGCAGTTTTATAATCAAAGTCAAGGAATAAGAAGATACTATCAATTCCATGATGTGGATGTGGATAGATATACATTAAACGGTGAATTAACTCAAGTATTTTTATCTCCAAGGGAAATGAATTCAGCTGAGATAACTGACCAGTGGATAAATAAATATTTAAAATACACCCATGGATATGGTGTAGCCCTATCACCAGTAGATGCCATAACTAGTGTAGGTCAGCCAGAATTATTAGTTAAGGATATTCCTCCTAAAACTAATATGGAAGAATTAAAAATTGATTATCCTCAAATATACTTTGGAGAATTAACTGATAACTACGTTATAACTAATACGAAGGAAAAGGAATTTGATTATCCACAAGGTAATGAAAATGCAGAGACTTTCTATGAAGGAGATGCAGGTTTAAAATTAAGTGGGATGAACAAAATACTATTTGCCATAAAAGAGAAGAGTTTAAAACTTATTATTTCTAATAACATTAAAAGTGACAGTAGAATTTTACTATATAGAAACATAAAAGAAAGGGTAAAGAAAATAGCTCCATTTATATACTATGATAAGGACCCATATATAGTAGTGGCAGATAAAAAATTATACTGGATTATGGATGGATATACTACAAGTTCAAATTATCCTTATGCAGAACCTTATAATAAAAATAAAATAAATTATATAAGAAATTCTGTAAAAGTAGTTATAGATGCATACAATGGTCATACTACATATTACATAACAGACGAAAAAGACCCAATTATTCAGACAATGTCTAAGGTTTTTCCACAATTATTTACATCTGTGGATAAAATGCCTCCTAAAATAAAAGAACACATGAGATATCCACAAACAATATTTGATATTCAAGCTAGTGTATATAGAAGATATCACATGAATAACACGGATGTATTTTATCAAAATGAAGATTTATGGGATATAGCTAAAGAAATTTATGGTGGAAGCGATAAATCAGATATTATGGAATCAAATTATTTCATAATGAAGTTACCAGAGGAAGAAAAGGAAGAATTTTTATTATCCATTCCATATACACCTAAAAATAAGCCTAATATGACGGCACTTTTAATGGCTAGAAATGATGGAGAGGATTACGGAAAATTAATATTATATAAACTTCCAAAACAAAAGAACGTATATGGTCCTATGCAAATAGAATCTAAGATAGATCAAAATACTACTATATCTAAAGAATTCTCACTATGGGGACAAAAGGGATCTAGTTATATAAGGGGTAATTTACTCATTATACCTATAGAAAATTCCCTACTTTATATAGAGCCAATTTATCTAAAGGCAGACAATGAAAACTCATTACCAGAAGTTAAGAGAGTAGTTGTAGCCTATGGAGATAAAATAGCCTATGAGGAAACCCTAAATAAAGCATTAGAATCTCTATTTGGAAGAAGTGGAGAAACAACAGGCCAAGAAATTCCAGATGGGGAATTGCCAATAGATGGAGATAGTATAACATTAATAGAAAGGGCTAATGAAGCCTTCTTAAGGGCAGAAGAAGCCCAAAGACAAGGTAACTGGTCTGAGTATGGTAGATATATTAATGAAGTTAAGAAAATACTAGTAGAGTTAAAGGATAAAGAATAAGAAAAACTCTAATATGCAAATTCATTTGCATATTAGAGTTTTTTTAGTTTATTTGAAATTAAAATATTAAACTGGCCAATAGATTATACACAAATATTATTGGTGGTGATATTAATTTATCTATAATATCTGTAATTATTAAAATTAGGAGTACAAATCTAGAAAAATTATAAATTTTAAAATAGTTCGGACTCTCATACAGATTAAATAGATTTACTATTACATGTGATCCATCTAAAGGTGGAAATGGGAATAAATTAAACACACATAAAACTACATTTATCCAAGCTGCATATTGAAAAATCCTTATGGTGGTGTCAAGTAAGCTTCCCTCCATTATGGAACCATTAGTAGCAAATATTATTTTTATGGATATGAAGAAAAATATTGCTAACAATATGTTCATAAAAGGTCCTGCTAAAGATACTAATACATCATCCCTTTTAGGGTTTTTAAAGTTTCTAGGATCTATTACTACAGGTTTAGCCCAGCCAAAGCCCGCAATTAAAAGAAATATAAATCCAACAAAATCTATATGAGGAAGGGGACTTATAGTAAGCCTTCCCATTTTCTTAGGGGTATCATCTCCAAGCCATACGGCCATTTGGGCATGGGCATATTCATGGAATGATAATCCTATTAAAATTCCAGGTAATAATAATAATTTATCCATTATATTAAATGACATTTCTAATCTCCTTTTCCTAAAAATATTTAACAACCTATTATAACATAATGTATATGTTCAAATATTAATAAAGTATTAATTTTTAAGTGATACTTCTATAAGGGATATCTCCATCAAAATGACGAAATTATACGCTAAGGAATTGAAATTTATGAGATTTTCCCCTTATATTAAGATTTATTTTTATGAAACTTTTTTCATTTTGACTGTGTCTAATATATAGAATGAGATGAAAACATTCATTGATTATATTAAAAAACTGCATTTTATAGAATTTTAACTCTATAACTAAAAAAGGAAAAGGAGCAGATACTTATGAATAAAACAGTAAGAAATTTATTAATTAGTGGTATTCTTATAACTTCCATTGCAACCCCTGTTTGGGCAAGTACTAAAGGAAATGATGCTGATTTGATAATAAAAAAAAATATAATAAACTATGAGATGACTACGAAAACAGCAAATATTAATATGTTTGAAACTCTTCAAGCAAATAAAGTATATAAACATATGAATATGATTAACAGAACAAAAATTGGAAAAGAAATGATTATAAAATTATATGAAAATCCATCCACTGGCTACTTATGGAATGTAAAAATAGACAATCCTGAACTTCTTTCTTATGAAGAAAAATTGGTAGAAAGTGAAATTCCAGAAGAAGATGGCAAAATCGCAATCTGTGGGGAAGGTTCTCATAAACTATATACATTTAAAGCCTTAAAAAAAGGGACAACAAAAGTTACTTTTGAATTAAAAAGAGATTTTGAAGCAGGCAGTGAACCTATTGAAGTAAGAGAATATATTATTGAAGTTAGATAAAAAAGAACTATTTACAAATACTTTGTACTTTAGAATACAGTTACTAGTATTACCCATATAAGGAATTTACATCAATAATATCCTTGTTTTTTTATACTCTAAGGTATCAGTTCAGATAAGCCATGGAATAAATTCTTTAGAGTATAAATTCGTCATTTTGTTGTTGGACACCCTATAAGGCCTAATAAGAAGTTTTACTTAGGATAAATTTATTTTATATCATGTATATTATAAATTTGGCACAATTTACTAACAAAACTAGTCCCTTAAATTCTTCTAAAAAATCGAATTATATAATATGAAAAATATACGGAACCTAGTTTAAGGAGGATATGAAATGAATTTAGCTAACTTTCAAAATAAATTAGATCTAATACAAAATTATACTAGTAAACTGAAAAGAGAAAATGTACCAATCACTACACAAAAAATATTGATAAAAACATATGCAGATGATTTAGAAATTAATCTAACTAATAAAATGATTTTTGAAATACTATCTTATGATTATATTCATCATCTAATTAACAGAATTCATTAATAATTTTATATAAAGTAAAAAGCTCTCCTCAATGTATGAGGAGAGCTTTTAAGGGAGCACAAGTTATATAAAAAGGATGAATCCTACCTTGCTCTTAAAATCTTTATTTCTTCTACAGTCATATGATCTAATCTGGATGCCATACGGGCAAATTCTCGTCTAGTCATCATTCCATTTTTAATTAATAATTCTATTATGGTTGCAATTGCCAATGTATTCCTATAATCAGTTTCCTTTAAATCACCTAATTGAGCATAAACATCTAAATCTAACATTTTACATTTCCCCCTTGAAAAATAAACTTAATATAAGTATGTCCCCACATTTATATTTTTATACTTACTTAGTAAAGAAATTTAGTTCAACAATATAAGTTTTTTAGCATAGAATAATATATACTCATCATATTTCTAAGGGGGGATACTAAAGTATGAAGACCACTAGTCCCATTTCTTATTTATTAAAAACTACCATGTTATTCATAAAGTCACTATTAATATATATTTTTAAAAAGGACGATGAAAAACTAGAAAAAATATATTATGAAATGATGGACTTAGAGATTGATTATATAGAAAATTTTTCAGATGAAGAAGAAAAAAATCAAGTGTATAAACAGAAAATAATAGAATTAGTGGAGCTAGTATCTATAGTAGAACCTAAAGATATATTAAAAATGGAATCTTTAGAAGAAAAAATGTATAAAGGATTAAAATTAAGGGAAAATATAATAAATAATATTTATTTAGAAACCTGGTTAATAAATAATAGACTTTGGTTATATATACTTGAAAGCAAAGGTCATAGGGAGAGGTTAATTCCTATAGATGTGGATAATTTGTACTTAATAAGATTGGACCAATTATATTATGCTTTGAAACAAAAGAGAGTTACGGGTCTTTTAAGATTCTAGAAACTACCATTATTGACAAATAAAGATTAATATGCTAAAATACCTTAAAAATTAATATAAAATACTGTGAAAAGAAATAGTAAATAATTAGATTTCTTAAGAGAGTCGATGGCTGGTGTGAATCGATGTAATCTATTGTTGAATCCATCTTGGAGTAGCCAGCTGAAAAACTTGTAGTAGGCTGTGCCGGTGGCCGTCGATAAAGGCATTAAAGAGGACTAATTAAGTTAGCCAATTAGGGTGGCAACGCGGGATAATAATCTCGTCCCTGTATGTATATACAGGGACGAGTTTTTTTATTTGAAAAAAATAAAATTTAAATATATAGGAGGAAGATGTTATGTTAGATATTAAAAGAATTAGAACTAACTTAGACGAGGTTAAGGCGTTAGTTTCTAGACGTGGAAAGGGCGATTATGGAATAGATAAAATCGTAGAATTAGATAAGGGGAGACGCGAAGTTCTACAAGAGGTAGAAGTAATGAAAAATAGACAAAAGACCGTATCTAAGGAAATTCCTAAGTTAAAAAAAGAAGGAAAAGATACTACTGAAATAATGGCTGAGATGAAAAAATTATCTAGTGATATTAAAGAATTAGATGAAAAGGTAAAAGGTATTGAGGTAGAAATTGAGGAAATTCTATTAGGAATTCCTAATACACCAAATCCAACAGTACCACAGGGAGATACTGATGAGGATAATGAAGAAGTAAAAAAATGGGGAAAACCAACAAAGTTTGATTTTGAATTTAAAGCTCACTGGGATGTTGGAAGTGATTTAGGAATATTAGACTTTGAAAGGGCTACTAAGATTACAGGAGCTAGATTTACAGTATATAGAGGATTAGGGGCAAGACTTGAAAGAGCTCTTATTAACTTTATGTTAGATTTACACACTACGGAGCATGGATATGAAGAAGTATTACCACCATTTATGGTTAATAGGGATAGTATGACTGGTACTGGACAGCTTCCTAAATTTGAAGATGATATGTTCCACTTACCAAGTAAAGACTTTTTCCTAATTCCAACGGCAGAAGTTCCAGTAACTAACCTTTATGCCAAGGAAATATTAACAGGAGGAGATTTACCTGTTTATCATACGGCATACACTCCATGTTTCAGAAAAGAAGCAGGATCTGCAGGAAGAGATACTAGAGGGCTTATTAGGCAACATCAATTTAACAAGGTTGAGTTAGTTAAGTTTGCTCATCCAGAAAAATCTTATGAAGAATTAGAATCTTTACTACTAGCAGCAGAAGAAGTATTAAAGAGATTAAATATTCCATATAGAGTAGTAAAACTTTGTACAGGAGACTTAGGATTTAGTTCTGCAATGACTTATGATATAGAGGTTTGGATGCCAAGTTATGATAGATATTTAGAGATTTCTTCTTGTAGTAACTTTGAAGACTTCCAAGCTAGACGTGCAAATATTAGATTTAGACCAGAAGAAAAGGGAAAAGTTGAATTTGTACACACATTAAACGGTTCTGGTCTTGCAGTAGGAAGAACTGTAGCGGCCATATTAGAGAATTATCAACAAGCAGATGGATCTGTAGTTATTCCAGAAGCTTTAAGACCATACATGGGTGGACTTGAAAAGATAACTAAATAGTAATTAAGAGATGTAGCCATAAATATGGCTACATTTTTTTTTGTTAATTTTTATTAAATGAAAATTTACGAAGGAAAAAGCATACTATTCCTACTTTTGTCCTAATTTTATGATAAAATTATAAGGATAGATAAGATTAAAAGGAAAGATATAGTTGGGGAGATGAAAAAGGAGGACTACAGATGAGAATGGTCCCTATAAGTGCCGTGAAAGAAGGTGCTTTTTTAGCACAAGCATTATATAATGACAAAGGACAAATATTACTATCTAAAGGTGTGAGATTAACTTATGGATTATTAAAAAGAATAAAGGAACATTCTTTTTATTCCATATATATAATAGATGAATATTCTCAAGGAGAGTTAGATGATATCATAAAGCCACAAGTGAGGCAAAAGGCTATAGCGACTATAAGGGCCACTTTAAATACTATAGGTGACCTAGATGATGATAATAAAAATATGTTTGCTAAAAAGACCTTAGAAAAACAAAAGGAACAACAGATAGGGGATATGCAAAAACTTGCTAAAATGATAGTTGACGATATATTCACTCAAAGTGATTTGATGATAAATTTAGTAGATATTAAAAGTATGGATAGCTATACCTTTAATCACAGCGTTAACTCGGCCATATTATCACTAGTAATAGGAATTGGTCATGGCCTTAATAAAAATGATTTGTATGACCTTACGATGGGTATGTTACTTCACGATGTGGGGAAAATGTTTATTCCATCAGATTTATTAAATAAAGAGGGAAATTTATCACAAGAAGAGTTTGAAATTATAAAAAATCATACTGTAAGAGGATTTAATTTCTTAAAGGATAATACGGATTTAAGTAATAAAATAAGAATAATATCTCTACAACATCATGAAAGGGTAGATGGTACAGGATATCCCTATGGATTAAAAGACCCACAAATTTATTCTTTATCTAAAATTGGGGCCATAGCGGAGGTTTATGATGCCATAACATCTGATAGGCCAAATAGGAAGGCACTACCACCTAATGAAGCTGTAGAACTTGTTATGGGAGCTGGAGGAAGATATTTTAATATAGACATAGTAAGAACCTTTGTAAAGAAGGTAAACCCTTTCCCTGTAGGAACGGCTGTATATTTAAGCAATAATTCCATAGGAATAGTAGAAGCTATAAATAGCCTATATATGTTAAGACCCCTAGTTAGAATAGTAAAACAAGAAGGAAAAATAGTAGAACCCTTTTTATGTGATTTAATAAGGGAAAATAATATAGTAATAACTGGGGTATGTCATGAAATATAAGTAAAAGGAAAGAGATGGATGTTTATGAAAAAAATATTAATATCTATATTTGCAATTATATTAGTATTATCATTAGGAGCATGTGGAAATGAAAAAGTTAAAAGTGAAAAAACTGAAATTTCTACAGAAAAATTATCTAAATTTCCAGAATTTAAATTAAATGATTTGAATGGAAATGAAGTAAGCAGTAAAGACTTTAAAGATTATGATATAACAATGATTAACATATGGGGAACTTTCTACTCTCCATGTATAAACGAATTACCCAAATTACAAAAACTAAATGAAGCATATGAGGATAAAAATTTTAGATTAATGGGAATTGTAGTAGATAGGGATGAATATGGAGCTAAGGAGTTATTAAAGGAAAAGGGAATAACATATACGAATTTCCTGCCAAATAGAGACATAGAAGAATTATTAGCTAATTTTGATGAAGTTCCTACTACCATATTTGTAAATAAGAATGGACAAGTATTAAATAAGGTAGTGGTGGGAGGTAAATCCTTTGAAGACTATGATAAAATAGTAAAGGGATTATTGGAAAACTAAAGAAGATTATATGTCATAAGGAGTGATTAGGGATGATACTAAAGAAAAGCATTTATGCAGATATATGCCTTTTGGTAGTAGCCATAATTTGGGGGTCTGGTTTTATAGTAACTAAAAATGCATTAGATTCTTTTACTCCCCATTATTTAAATGGAATTAGATTTATCATATCTTTCTTTGTTTTAAGTATAATATTTCATAAAAAAATGATAAAAATATCAAAGGAAGAATTAAAAGCAGGTATAATAATAGGCCTATTTTTATTTGGGGCATTTGCCACTCAAACGGTAGGACTTCAATATACTACAGCTAGTAAGTCAGCCTTTTTAACGGGAACTAATGTGGTCATGGTACCATTTTTAGTATGGATATTAACTAGGAAGTTTCCTGGTATAAAATCTTTAATAGGGGCTACCCTTACTATGATAGGGGTAGGATTTTTAACCTTAGATGGAAGTTTAACTAGTATTTCTATGGGCGATATACTTACTTTAATATGTGCTATATTATTCGCAGCTCATATATGTAGTATAGGACATTTTGCAAGCAAAGTAGACCCATATGTATTAGCCACATTACAAATAGGGGTTACGGGAATAATATCTTTAATAATAGGTATGTTTACAGAGCCTATGCCAGTTTTTAATAGTAGTGCGGTACCAGGAATGCTTTATTTGGCAATAGTTTCAACTACATTAGCATTTTTAATTCAAAACGTAGCTCAAAGATATACTACATCTACCCATACGGCCATAATATTGGCACTGGAATCTGTATTTGGAACCATATTTAGTGTAATATTTTTAAGTGAAGTATTAAATAAGTTTATGATAATAGGTTGTGGCATAATATTTATAGCCATAATAGTAACAGAAGTGGATTTTACCCAGATAATGAATAGAAAAGCTATAGGGGCAGAGCGACTTTAAAGATTAAATAATAATGGAGGTATTCTATGATAGGTAGTATGAATGTGGCAAGGGCAGCTATAGAGATGGCAATGACCGAAAATAGAGATATAGAGGATAAAATGGTAATAGAATTAAAAAAGAAAAATATTAAGGCCGTGGCTGTTAATATAGGTGGGAATTTAATTGATTCTATACCTAAAATCATAGAAAGGGCCCTAGTAGCATCAAGAAGAACTGGAGTAATAAAGGAGTGCCATGTACAAGATGGTGCTGTTGCAGGAGCTGCTAGAGATGCCATAGTGCAAGTATCTGCCAAGGCTACAGGATTAAATGTAGGTGGTAAAATAGGTATTGCTAGACATGAAGAACATTTAAGTGTATGTATATTTATGAGTATAGGATTACTTCATCTAAATGATGTTGTAATAGGCCTTGCACATAGATCTTTACCAAGAGAATAAAAAGAGAAAAGTTATTTAACTTTTCTCTTTTTTTATTTGTAATATAACTTATTTTCTAATAATAGATTTAAGGGTAAAGGATTTTAATAGGGAGAAAAATATTAAATCTATATGAAGATAGTAGGGGATAAAATGAAAGAAAAGTATAAAATAGAAATTGTAGTCATATTATTTATAATTACTGTCATATATGCAATTTATATGGACTATATAATTAAGTAAATAAAGGCAAAAAATAAATTTTCGAAATATTGACTTTTCATTCAAGTTAATTTATAATGAAAGACATATTTTAGTAGAATGGTAGATGAAATTAAAAAAAGGTAGCATGGTAGTTAGGTAGAGAAATATGGGTAGGAATGGCTCTTTAAATGATTATTTAAAAGAGTTCTATTTACTATTGTCAAAAAACACAACTCTCCTAATAGGAGAGTTTTTTTTGTGGCAAAATTAAAAATTAGGAGGATGGTAAAATGGTAGTTAAAAATTTAAAAATCATAGGAATTTTATTAATTGGATTATTAATATTAGGTGGATGTGGAGCCAAGACAGAGGTGGAAACTGCATCTGAAAGTAAAGTATTTAAAATTGGGGTAACTCAAATAGTAGAGCATCCAGCATTAGATGGAGCTAGGGAAGGTTTCGTAGCTGCATTTGAGGAAGCTGGACTTACGGATAAAATTGATATAGAAGTGCAAAATGCACAAGGAGATATACCTACTACCCAAACAATAGCACAAAACTTCGTATCATCTAAAAAGGATATGATACTTGCCATAGCTACACCTTCAGCTCAATCTGCATTCAACGTAACTAAAGATATTCCCATAGTAATAACAGCAGTAACAGATCCTGTATCAGCAGGACTGGCAGAGTCTTTAGAATCATCGAACACTAATGTGACAGGTACGTCAGATATGACACCTATAAAAAGACAATTTGAACTTTTAAAGGAGTTAGTTCCAGAAGCTAAAAAAGTAGGTGTAATATTTAACACTAGTGAAGCAAATTCAGAAGTACAAGTAAAGATGGCAGAGGAATTGAGTAAGGAATTTAACGTAGAGTTAGTTAAAGTTGGTATTACTAACGTAAATGAAATTTCTCAAAGTTTAGAATCTATTATTAAAGATATTGATGCATTATACGTACCTACAGATAATATGGTAGCATCAGCAATGCCCCTTGTTGCAGAAAAATGTATAGAGAACATGGTACCTGTAATTGGAGCAGAGAAAGCTCACGTAGAAGGTGGAGCATTGGCTACAGAGGGTATTGATTACTTTAAATTAGGATTCGAAACAGGAAAGATTGCCATAGAAGTTATGAATGGGAAAAAGCCAAGTGAAATCAGTATAGCTACTTTAAAGGATACCCAATTAGTTATTAATGAAGATACGGCTAAGAAGTTAAACTTAAACATTAATGAAGATTTATTAAAGAGGGCAGAATTAATTAAAGGTGGGAAGTAGTCATGAATAGTTTTGTGATAAATATATTAGAACAAGGATTCATATTTGGAATAATGGTACTAGGAGTATATATAACTTATAAAATATTAGACTTTCCAGATTTATCTGTTGAGGGAAGTTTTCCATTAGGGGCAAGTATTTGTGCAAAACTACTAGTTATGGGTGTAAATCCAATAATGGCCACATTGGCAGCTGTAGTAGGAGGATTATTAGGAGGAGCCATAACTGCATTTTTACACGTAAAGTTAAAGATAACTAATTTATTATCAGGAATACTTGTAATGATAGGATTATACTCTATAAACTTAAGAATAATGGGAAAAGCAAACATACCCTTATTTTCACAAAGCAATATATTTGATATAAAAGTTCCAAAACTAATAATAATAATGATTATAGCTGTAAGCGTTAAATATATGCTAGATATGTTTTTAAATACGAAATTTGGATTTTTAATAAGAGCCACAGGAGATAACCCTAAATTAGTAACATCATTAGGCATAGATATAGGGGTTACAAAATTTATAGCCTTAATGGTTTCAAATGGTTTAGTTGCTTTATCTGGAGCACTAGTATGTCAATACCAAAGATTTTCTGATGCAGGTATGGGAACGGGAATAATAGTCATGGGTTTGGCTTCAATCATATTTGGAGAATCCATATTTAAAAATCTTAAGCTAATAAACTTAACTACTATGGCCCTTTTAGGAAGTATATTGTACAAAACTAGTGTGGCCCTAGCTTTAAAACTAGGATTCCCACCTACAGACTTAAAGTTAATAACAGCTTTAATAGTTGCAATAATGCTTGGAGTAAACAATAAAAAGATGACCTTTAAGTTTAAGGGCTTCACCGTAGGAGGTAGACAGGATGCTGTGGGTACGAAATCTGTGTAAAACATTTAATAGGGATAGTGTAAATGAAAAGAAGGTATTTGAAAACTTTTCATTAGATATAGAAGATGGAGACTTTATAACTATCATAGGTAGTAATGGAGCGGGAAAATCTACCTTTTTAAATCTTTTATCTGGATCTATAGAAAGTGATGAGGGATCTATGAAACTAGATGGGAATGAGATAATTCACTTAGAAGAGTTTAAAAGAACTAGATTCATAGGTAGGGTATTTCAAGATCCATCCATGGGAACATCCCCTGGTATGACCATAGCAGAGAATTTATCTATGGCATTTAATAAGGGGAAGAAATTTAATTTATCCATGGGTGTTAAGAAAAGGGATATTCCTAAATATAAGGAAATACTAGCCACATTAAATTTAGGTTTAGAAGATCAAATAAATTCAAAGGTAGGCTTACTTTCAGGAGGTCAAAGGCAGTCATTATCCTTAATTATGGCCACAGCCATAAAGCCTAAATTACTATTATTAGATGAACATACGGCAGCCCTAGATCCTAAAACATCTGAAAGAATTATAGATTTAACTAAAGAAGTAGTAGAGAAGAATAATATAACTACTTTAATGGTTACCCATAACCTAAATCAAGCTATTAATGTGGGCAATAGATTGTTAATGCTCCATGGTGGAAAGGTAGTACTAGACATTAAGGGTGAAGAAAAGAAGAAGCTTACTATAGAGGGTCTTTTAAAGAAATTTGAGAAAATACAAAGTAAAAATATATTAAGTGATAGGGTCTTATTTAATTAGGAGAAACGAATTCGTTTCTCTTAATTTTTTTAATATATTTCCTATATATGTTAAAGGGAGTATAATAAAAGGTAATTCCATATAAAAAGGAGAAAAAATATGATTTTAAGTGCCATAGAAAGTGTATTGACCATATTTGTAATGATAGGATTAGGGGTATTTTTAAGTCATAAAAAATGGTTTGATAGGGATACTTCAAAACTATTTTCTAAGCTTGTAATAAATATATCCCTTCCCTGTTTAATGTTTACTAACTTTCTCAAAAATTTTAATAGGGAAATGCTTTTAAGCTCCCTAGGAAAAGTTATAGTACCCTATTTAACCTTATTCATAACTTACGCTATTGCATGTATCATAAGCAAATTATTAAGGATACCAGAAAGAAGAAGGGCCCTATTTCATTGTATGTTTGCCACATCAAATACCATATTTATAGGATTACCCATAAATATAGCATTGTTTGGTGAAGAATCAGTACCATATGTATTATTATATTTCTTTGCAAATACTACAGTATTTTGGACCTTCATGGTTTATAGCATAAGAAAATCATCTGGAAATATAGGTAGTATATTTAGTAAAGACACTGTAAAGAAAATATTATCACCACCCTTAATAGCATTTTTCCTTTCCATATCCTTTGTACTATTAGACCTAAGGGCTCCAAAATTTATGATGGATAGCTTTAAATATATAGGAAATACTACTACGGCCTTATCCATGATGTTCATAGGAATAACCATATATAATATGGACTTTAAGAAATTTAAATTAAACAAAGATGTATGGGCCCTATTAGGGGGAAGATTTTTAATAGCTCCAGCTATAGTAGTGTTAATAAGTATGTATGTACCCTTAGGATCACTTATGAAGAAGGTATTCATATTAGAAGCAGCCATGCCAGCTATGGCTAATACAGCCATAGTTGCTCAGAGATATGATGCAGATTATGAATATGCAGCTGCCTTAATAAGTATAAGTACCATATTTGGACTAATATTTATTCCCATATATAGAGTTCTATTAGGAACGATTAGTTAACAGGTCTGTGGAAAAGTTATTAGACACTTGTACACAACGTATACAACATATATGGGGTTTATAGTAATGAATCACAACTATATATTGTAGATTAAGTTAAAACTATCCACAATATGAACAAGTTGTAAACAGTTTAATGTGGATAACTTCAAAAGTTAATTTTTACCGTATGACGAATCATGTAGAAAGAAATCAACAGATGTTGAAAAAAACCATAAAAAGTGTTAATAAGTAATTTTATGACATGAATTTATCCACAGAATCTAATAAGGGCACTTTATATTTAATGTTTCTGTGTGTAACTTTAGAATATATTAATAGGGTTATTAAATTAATAACCCTATTATTTTTTTATTCTAATTTAAATTTCATAAATGCTTCAAGTGCTTTTTTTCTGTATTAATTGCATTTTTTATAATTTTAATCCTTTCATATGCATATAATGGTAGTGCTTTTTCACCATTATTAAGTATATAAATAATTAAGCAATTACTATTCAATGTAAAAATATCCACAAAAAAGTTACATAAACAAGAATGGGGTGGTTTTTTGGCGAAGTTTAATGTACTATAAAGGTGTAAAGTATGTGTGGATGGGAGATTAAAATGAAAAAAATAACAAAAATATTTTTGATAATCATATTAATATTTAGTACTACATTAAATGGATTCGCGTTGGATTTTCAATCAAATGCTAAGGCGGCCATATTAACAGATGAAGAAGGAAATATATTATATGAAAAAAATGGTGATAAAACATATGCTCCTGCTAGTATAACTAAGCTTATGACTTATTTACTTACTATGGAAGCAAGAGATAATGGGCTAGTTTCATATGAGGACATAGTTACCATAACTAAACATGCCTCAGACGAGAGGGGAGCAAGATATTGGTTAGTTGAAGGGGAAAAATTAACCTTAAAGGAACTGATAGATGCTATGATGGTGGCTTCAGCTAACGATGCAACTATGGCCATAGCTGAATATATAGGTGGAAGTGAAGAAGACTTTGTAAATATGATGAATGAAAGAGCATTAGAACTTGGAATGAACAATACTCATTTTGAAAATCCTAATGGAATGCCTGAAGAGGGTATGGGTAACTTAATGTCTGCAAAGGACATTAACATATTAGCTAAATATACAATAAAGAATTATAAAGAAGAACTTTTACCCCTTACATCTATGAAAACCCTAGTAAATGAAAAGAGAAGGTTTAGAAAAGATAATACTAATAAATTATTGAAAGTAATGCCACAGGTAGATGGATTAAAGACAGGATATACAGATGAAGCAGGATATTGTCTAGTTTCTACCATGCCAGCTAAGGGCTTTAGATTAATAAGTGTAGTTATGGGAACTAATAATGACTATGAAAGGGTAAAAGAAAGTAAATCATTACTGGAATTTGGAGATAATAACTTTGAAAAGAAAAAGGTTATAGATACGGAAAGGGATAAATATACAATGAACTTATTTAATGAAGAAAAAGTTCCTGTAGAAATTGTTCCAAAAGAGAATATTTGGAGGGTAAGTCCTCATAAATATATAAAGAGTCAAAATATAATGATTCCAGAAAATACCTACTGGAAAGTAAAAAAAGGCCAAATAGTAGGAAATTTGGAATTAGAATTGTATAATTCGGAAAGAATAACAGTAGATCTAGTAAGTAATGAGGATAAAACCATACCCCCAGGTGTATTTTTTAGGAATATATTTACCATACTAGGATGTGTAATTAAAAGTGCCATTTTGGGGTTGACAAACTAGACTAGTAAATTTAATATATAGGTATATAATGCGCCCATAGCTCAGCAGGATAGAGCAACGGTTTCCTAAACCGTGTGTCGGAGGTTCGAATCCTCTTGGGTGCGCCATTAAATAGCCTTGTTTTCCTTGATTTTCCAAGGGATATGAGGTTTTTTGTTTTGTGTGGGATTTTCAGTTAGTTGCTAGTTGTTTCTGGAAAACCACAGTTGTCGTCGTCGTTACGACGTCAAAAGGACGTCGGAGTGGATTAGAGTGGAACTAATTTAGTGATAAAAAGAGATTTAGGATCATTAGAAGTGAATCGTACCATAAATCGCTGTGTTTTTTATAATATGTCTCCACATACGACACATGTGGAAGTCATATTGAGACTAACATTGAAAGTAAGTCTATGACTGATGTGACTGAAATATTGTGAGGGAATAAAAGACTGAAAAGGCGATGTGATTGAAATTTATGAAGATATCTAAACTAATAGATATCTTTATTGATTCCAATTTGTCGGGATCAAATAAATAGACTTAATGAATAAAAGGAAGAAATTTATTCATTAAGTCTATTTATGTTTTGAAGATTACTATTTGTGCTTACTCACTATCTGTTAACATGCCGTGTGCTTTAAAATAGGTGATTCCCCAATCGCCCATAGTGTTAATAACAGTATTGAACTTTTTACCTAGAGGTGTTAAAGAATATTCAACTTTTGGGGGAATGACATTGTGAACTTCACGATGAACGACGCCATCAAATTCAAGCTCCTTTAGTTGACGGTTTAATGTTGCTTGAGTACAAGGGATTAGACGGTCTAACTCATTAAACCTTTTCGTTCCTTGTTCTAGATGCCAGAAAATTAATAGCTTCCATTTGCCTTTAATAACTTTTTGTGCCATGCAATAAGGGCACAGCTGAACTTTGACATCATCATTGATTTTACATTCTGAACATTCATATAGATATTTTGGATTCATTGCTCCTCCTTTTTATATGAGAAGGCACTATCATTTAAGATAGTATCAATCATTATTAATAGTATTTACAAGTATGATAGTTAGTGGGATAATTATATCAAATTTAAAGGAAAAATCAAATATATAAAAAAGTAAAGGAGAATGATTATGGAACAAATTAATGTAGTAGCTCAATTTATACAAGAAAGTAAAGTGTTTTATCTAGCAACAAATGGGAAAAATGGACCAGATGTAAGACCAATGGGGATTGTTATTCCTTATAATGAAAGATTGTACTTCATTCTTGCTAAGCCAATGAATCTTAATCAGCAGTTGCAAGAGGATGGTAAAGTTTCAATTTCAACTTTTAATGGTGAAAAGATGTTAAGACTGTATGGAACAGCTGTACTAGATGATTCTGATGAGACGAAAGATGCTTTTATTGACATGAATGAACAAATTGCACAAATGTTCCCGAAAGAAATCATTGCCCCTTACTTTTTGAAAGATGTAAAAGCGAGCATAGGTGCTATGGGTGGTCAAGCTGATAATTATGAGTTCTAATTTGGTGACACAAAAGTGATTAAATGGATCAAAGAAAAAGAAGAAGAAAAAAGATATGTCTTTTATAGAAAAATTGTGCAGGATGATGTTGTATTGGAACCCTCATTAAGAGAATTTTGTGAAGCGAATCAATGTGGTCAATACGGTTCTAATTGGATGTGTCCACCTAGTTTAGGCACTTATGAAGAATTAACTGAAGAACTTCGTTCTTGCGGTAATGGTATCTTAATGCAGATGATTTATCAATTAGAAGATTCTTATGATGTTGAAGGTTGGAGAAAGGCATTAGAAGTGTTCGATTATAAATTAAGAGATATTGCAAATCAGATTTCAAGACATATTCCCAGAGAGGAACTTCTTATCCTAGGCGCAGGTCCATGTAGGTATTGTGAGATTTGTACGATTAAAAATGGTGAACCTTGCTTATATCCAAATCAGGCAATAGCTTCTGTTGAAGCCTATAGTATAGAAGTAAGTTCTACGATTAAGAATGTAGGACTCGAGTATAATAATGGACCCAATACTGTATCGACTGTGGCGATTCTATTAGAGAGATCAAGTACAAGAGGAGATTAAGAATGAAAACTGCTGTTAGATATTTTACACGGACTGGTAATACGAAAAAACTTGCCGAAGTTATTGCAAGAGAAGCTAGTGTTGAAGCTTTGCCGGTTACAGAACCACTTACAGAGGATGTGGATACTTTATTTCTTGCAAGTTCTGTTTACGGAGCAGGCGTAGCAGGTGAAGTAAAAACATTTTTGGCAAATATCGGTGTGCAAGTCGGTGAAATCGTTAATATAAGTTCTGCAGCTATTATTGAGTCTACATATGCTCAAGTAAAGAAAATAGCTGAAAAGAATGGATTGAAAATGTCAACTGATGAATATCATTGTCGTGGTCAGTTTACTTTAATGCATAAAGGTAGACCAAATGCAGAAGATTTACAGGAAGCAGCAGCATTTGCTAAAAGATATTTAAAACGATAGATGGTAATTAGAAGTATTATTATATTTGAAGATAAGCTTTATAGGAGTGAGAGATAAAATGAAAAAATTAGAAACAAGCAATTATAAATTTAATCAACACAAAGCTTGTGAATTTTTTCCTTGTCATGAAGGTATTGATCAAGAAAAGTTCAATTGTCTATTCTGTTATTGTCCTCTTTTCATGTTAGGAAATGAATGTGGTGGGAATTTCAAAATTACAAATGGTATTAAAGACTGCTCATCGTGTACAAGACCCCATGATGAAGAAAGCTATACTTTTATTATGTCTAAGATGAAAAAAGTTATTGAAAAAGGTTCAAAGTTTGTAAGTGATTTATAAGTGTTTTACAATTAAAAAATACCTCGCTAAATTGAAATTTGCCAATCATTTTGATCACAGTTATATTCGAATTATTATAGCATTCACTGACCTCTGGTCAGTGGCAAGCTACCTAGAAGTTTAACTTTTATTTATTCGAAATTCAAGGGACGATTAAATAAGAATGATCACAATTACGAATTAATACAAATACTACTCTAAGATAAAATGAAAGGAGTAGTATTTTGTATGCCTAGAGTAGCTAGAAAGAAAAGTGAAGATAGTATTTTTCACATTATGGTAGAATGGTAGAAACGGGACAGTTAATCGTGGCCATGAATATAAACCTCTAAAATAACCAATAATAAATTTACCTAAGAAAGAGAGGTTAGAATTAATAATGCCACGAGTAGCGAGAGTTAAAAATGATTTTTCAATTTATCACATAATGGTTCGTTCCATTAGTGAAATTGATTTGTTTAAAGAAAGAGAAGATAAATTAAAATACTTTTCTTTAATTAAAAAGTATCAATTAAAATATCAATTTAAAATATATTCATACTGCCTTATGGATAACCATGGCCATCTATTATTAGATTGTAATGGAGCTGATATATCTAGAATAATGCATTCCATAAACTTTTGTTATGCTCAATATTACAATCGTAAATATAAACGCCATGGACATGTCTTTCAAGATAGATTTAAAAGCAAAATAGTAGATACAGATGAGTATTTAGCTATGGTTTCAGCTTATATTCATAACAACCCTAAAGATATAGTAAATACAAAACAAGAAATATTAGATTATGAGTTTTCTAGTTTAAGAGAATATATTAAAAGCAGTAATACATATGAAATACTAAATAAGAATTTTCTAAGTGATATATTAGGTCTTTTTAGTGAATATAATTTTAGATCATATATAAGGTTGGTTTTAAAATGTGAGGATTATGATGAAGAGCTAGATGTGGAGTTTGTTAATGAAGGAACTGAGTATAGGGGATTAAGAGAAGTATTAATGAGAAACAAAGAACCTATTAAAGTGATAGAATTTGTTTGTAAACATGGTAAATTTGAAAAAAATCATGTTTATGTGAAGCACAATAGAAAATATACTCATATAAGAGCTCTGAGCTGTTTTCTTATGAGTTGCTTTTGTAATATTACTCAAAAGAAGATATGCAAAGTTATAGGAAATATCACTCAATCGAGGGTATCTGAATTGAGCTCACTAGGATTGTATTTAGCTTTTAATGACGATAAGTATAAAAATATTATTAATGATTTTTTATTAAGTTCTTAAGCATTAAAAAAAGAATAGTAATACTAAAGGGGTTTATTTTGGTGCAAAAAATTCAAATTCATTTATAAATTAATTATGTAGACCATCACATATTTTTTAGATATGTGATTTTTTATTGAAACAAAAAATATTTGGGAATTCAGGGGCACGATTAACTGTCCCTTAAGATTTTAAGATTTTAATGTAAGATGAAAGTTATGGGGATATAAAAAAAGCCTTATTTTCTTTGACTAACAAGGAAGATAAGGCCTTTACTTATGCCTTAATAAACTCGTCGATATAAAGCAAGAGAAATTGAATAGGATAACCAACCGACAATTACTATAATATCAAAAAACTCTAACATCATTGCTATATTAAAATATCTTATAAGTGCGCTAATTATTATAGTAGTTAATAGTGTAATATTAAAGGCTAGTGAATATGCTCTATTACTTATATACTTTGCCCTTTCATCACTACGTGATTCAAATACCTTCATGCCAATATAAGATTGAGTGAAAAAAACTCCTATTATAGATAGCAATCCACCTATTGTTAAGGCAAAGCTAAAATCAAAAGGCATTAAAATAATGGTTACCAGTATGGTTAATATGGTGTAGGCAATATCAAGATTATTTTTCATAATTATTCCTCCTCATATATAAAAACATTTTCAATAGTAGTATTGAAGACTTTTGCAATTTTAAATGCAAGGATTATAGATGGATTATAGCGACCCTTTTCTAAGGATATTATAGTTTGTCTTGATACATTTACTAATTTAGCAATTTCGTCTTGTGTTAGATTATGTATATCTCTAAGCTGTCTAATTCTGTTTTTCAATAACAATCACATCCTTTGATAGAATATATTACAATGTAAAATCAACTTTACATTGTAAGTGTATATTTAATTTAAAATAATGTCAAGTATACTTTACGTAAAACTAACTTTACATATAAAAATTATAGAAAGATGTATTATATATGAGAAAAAAAGATATAGGCACATATAGGGAAGAGAATTAATGAGAGTTACAATTTATTTGAGTTTGATTTAGGTAATTCTCTGTAGTTTCTCTAACTACGTCGTCAAACCGTCGTCAAAATTGGTGAAAGTGCTCACTCGGCGTCACGGAGACGAGCAAGAGGAGATGGACGTCCTAGGCAGAAATACTGCATCGACAGCAAAAAAAAACTCAGATACCAAATTTCCTAAACCGTGTGTCGGAGGTTCGAATCCTCTTGGGTGCGCCATATATAAACCTCATTTTCCTTGGTTTTAAGGGAAGATGAGGTTTTTTATTTTATATGGGATTTGTAGTTAGTTGTGATTAGTTTCTGAAAAATCTCAGTTGTGGTCGTCGTTACGACGTAGCGTGGGTGGGTTGGAGGGTGCCAGTAATTCTAATGAGAGAGGATTAAATGGAAAATAATCTGGTGATAAGATAAGTTGAGCATAATTAAAAGTGAACTTTATTATAAATATTTTTTATAAGTACTATGTACTATGCGTTAAAATATGGTAAATATTAATTGAGATTAAAGATATGATGATATTATGGTATTATTATTAAGAATGATTTTCAATTAGTTTATAATATTATAGGGGAGGCAGGTAACGCATATGAAAGATAACAGAATTCTAATTGTAGAAGATGAAGAAGCTATTGTTGACTTGATTGCGTATTCATTAAAAAAGGAAGAATTTAATGTGAAAATAGCTAACAATGGAGTAGAGGCATTAAAATTAGTAGATGAGTTTAAGCCTAATCTTATGCTGCTTGATTGGATGCTACCTGATGTTAGCGGACTTGATATATGTAAGCTTGTAACTGAAAGGAATAATATCCATATAATAATTCTTACTGCAAAATCTGATATCTCAGATAAGGTAATGGGATTAGAAGTTGGTGCTGATGATTATATAACAAAGCCTTTCGATATGAGAGAAGTTATTGCCAGGATTAAAACAATATTTAGGAGAATGGGTAATATCCCAAATAAGCCAAATTATGAAGAACAGGTTATACAGATCAAAGATATAACTATATTTCAAGAAGAACGTGTTGTTAAAAAAAATGACAGAATAGTAGAAATTACACCAAAGGAGTATGAACTTTTGGTTTATTTTTATAACAATAGGAATAAGGCTATTTCAAGAACTCAGATTCTTGATAGTGTATGGTCATATGAATATGCAGGAGATACAAGAACAGTTGATATACATGTACAAAGATTGAGGAAAAAACTAGGGATAAACGATATACTTCAAACAATATTTGGAGTAGGCTATAAAATGGTAAAGTAGAATAAGTGGGGTAAGCTGTATGAAAACAACATTAAAATTTAAATTTCTATTAGGGTTTTTTGTAATATTTTTAGCGGCCTTTTTTGCACTTAATTATTCTCTAAGAATAATGATAGAGAATAATACTATAGGGATCATTACAAATGAATTGAAATATATCAAGAAAAATTGTAATGCATATGTAAGAAAGTCTCTAATAATAAATCACATGAACAATGATGAAACTTCTTTTAGGCGTATTGTAGATGATACTATAGATGAGGTTAAAAATATTAATGAAGCTGAGAGTGCAGCTTACGACCTAAAGGGGAATCTTATTTATTCTTCCAATGATGAAATATTTAAAAATTTAAAGCATGATGACTTAAGGAATGCTTTAGAGGGGTTAACTTCTTATGTAATAAATAAAGAAAAAAATAGTACGGTAGTATATTTTTCATATCCTGTAGTAATAGAGGGAGAAAAGATTGGAATTATAAGACTTATAATGGATTATTCCCATGTATATGCTCATATTGCATATATAGAAAGGACTGTTGTATATATAACAAGCATAATATTTTTATTAGCTTATATATTTTCCTGTATTTTATCCAAGAACGTTATTGGACCTATTGTTAAGCTTACAAGAGCATCTAAAGATATAGAACAAGGGAATTTAATGGTTCAAATTGATGTGAAAAGCAAAGATGAAATTGGAGAGTTATCTATGAATTTTAATAAGATGGTAAGACAGATAAATAAACAAATAGATACTATTAAAAAGGATAGGGATAATTTAAGCGCACTTAATAATCATAGAAAGTTTTTTTTTGATAATGCAACTCATGAACTAAAAACGCCTCTTACTTCCATAATGGGATATGCTGAAATAATAAAAAATAATGGTTTTCATGATCCTGAATTTTTTAACAAAGGAATGAAGAATATTATTGATGAAAGTAAACGGCTACACAATTTGGTTATAAATTTACTTGAAGTTTCAAAAGAAACATCAAAAATTGAGGAAGAGTTTACAAGAATAGATATTTGTGAATTACTTATAGATACCTGCCAAAATATGAGATTTAAAGCGGAAAGATATAAAAATAGAATTGAATGCAGTGTTGAAGATACTTTTTATATTTACGGAAGTGGTAATAAGGTTAAACAGGTTTTTATAAATATAATAGATAATGCAATAAAGTATGGATTTGTTAATTCTGTAATACAGGTAGAAGCCTATGGCCATGATGAATATATTGAGATAAAGGTTAGAAATGAAGGACAAGGAATAAAAGAGGAAGACATTGATAAAGTATTCACATCATTTTATAGAGTTGATAAGAAAAAGTCACGGGAATTAGGAAGTTGCGGATTAGGATTGAGTATAGCAAAATCTATTGTAGAAAATCATAATGGAGAAATAAAAATAAACAGTATAATAAATAAAGAAACTAGTGTTTTAATTAGACTGCCTTTATGTAGGGAATAGTTTAAATAGTATTAATGAAGGGAGGAAATTTATGAAGGTTAGATTTAACAAATTCCGTAGAATTACAAAATATTCTGTAGTTTTAATTGTAGCTATAATTTTGGCTGTTACCATTAGTGGATATATTGAGATGAGTAAAGATAGAACCATAGTAATTCATAGTGAAAAGGAAGAAAAAGAATTTTTAAAGGAAGAAGAAACGGATTTAAATGTAAAAAATATTTACAGAAGATATACTTATGGGTCCTTTATACGTAGTAATATAATTGGATGGATGGATAATGAAAATATTTTAGAGATCAGAGAAGAAGATAAAAAACGTTCTCTAAATAAGGTTAATTATAAATATGACTTTTATAGTACAGTCATGAATTTAAAAGGAGAAGGTAGATATGGTCATTTTAAACTATCTCCAAATGGGAAAAAACTCATCTATACATATAATAATGACATACGGAATAAAACGAAATTTTTCATGAGGGATTTGGAAAATAGTAATGAAACATTAATATATGAGTCTCAATATTCATCACATAATGAAACCATATCCTTTTCAAATAATAGTAAATATATGTTACTTTTTATAGGTAATGATTTTTCTAGTAAATTAAACAAGATAATCATTTATGAGTTAGAGAATGGTGGATCAAGAGAAATAGCTGTAGATGAATGGAATAATACTTACAAGTTTTCACCTGCTAAAATTTCAAATGATGGTAAAAAAGCATTGGTTATAGGGGAGGATTCAAAAGAAGTTGCACTGTATAGTGTAGATCTACACAAAGATACATTGAAAAATAATGATAGAAAAAAGATAACTAATTTGACTTATGGTAATGTGGAGTTTGTTGATGAGGATAGAATAGCCTTTATGACATTTAAAAATAATTCACTTGGTATATATGATGATGAAACAGGTAAAACTTATTGTCCTGTAGGAATAATTGATAATTTTAAAATATCACATAATAGTAAATATATAATTTATTCAAAGTATATAGAAAAGAAGGGGAGTTATAATGTATATTGTGGAAAATTGCAGGGGAATAAAATTATAAACAGTAAATTAATATATCAAAACTTTAAGCCATTTGACATACTTTGGAGTACAGATAATAAGAAAGTTATTGCAACTGGATATACATATGATGCTAAAAAAGATTATAGTTCAAATAGTATTATGGATCACCATTACATAATAATAGAATTTAAATAAAAAGACATATATTACTTAAAATTTATTTTAAGTAATATATGTCTTTTTTTATTTGATAATTTACAAATTTATACTTTATCAGTAATTACATATGATTCTGTTACACTTTTTTTACAATTTTTTTGAACTTTATTTACAATTTAGATAAACGTTAGATATAACTGAATGATATATTAGTTATTGGCATTGAGAATGAAATTCAATATTAATAAATATAGATTTTTATTATCAATACCAAATATTTGAAAGAAGGTAAAAAAGTGCTCAGTATGCAACACAGATAGGAACAGGTGGACATGGAGGTCCTAGCCAGAAATGTTTCATTGAAGGAGAAAAAACTCACCCATAAAGAATTTCCTAAACAGTGTATGGAAGGAATATTTTTATTTTTTAAACTTTAATAGAGTGTCCATATTCTTCTGTTGTTCCATTAGAAATGGAAATTTTTATATTCAAATGTAAACGCACTTTATTATTGAAAGGAGGAACTATTTTTTCAGTTACAGGAGTAAAAAGAATATTTTAAGGGGGAAGGATTTTGAATAATAAAAATTCAAGAATATTAAGTATTATAATGACTTTTGTCATGATTTTTACTATTTTCTTTGGTAATTTTTCAGCTACGGAAGTTTTTGCTGCTGAAGATAATAAATCACAAGTTAATTATGAAGAATTTATTAAAGAATCTTTTAATGTAGATGAATCAAAGGAAAATAAATCTTATGATTCTGATGAAGAGGTAAGATTAATTGTAGAACTTGAAGAAGCATCTGTTAAAGATTATGTTGCCAGCGATTCAAAGGGAGCATTACAAAGGGCAGCACAAGATAAAAATCTAGTTAATAGAGTGCTTGATACGCAAAAACAGTATCAAAATGAAGTTAAAAAAATTAATAATGACATTAAGATTAGAAAGAGCTATTCATTATTACTAAATGGATTTAGTATGGACGCCAAGTACGGTGATATGGAAAAAATTAAAGATATTCCAGGTGTTAAGAACGTTACAATTGCTAAAACTTACTATCCAGTGCCAAATATGAATAGTGCTAGTGAATTGGCAAATGCAACTAAGGTTTGGCAAGACTATGGATATGATGGAGAAGGACTAGTAGTATCTATTATTGACTCAGGAATAGATTATACTCATAAAGATATGGTAGTATCCGATAGTACTTTAGTTAGATTAGAAGAAAAAGACATTGAAGAGATGAATAACAACTCATCTAATGCAAAGGGAAGATATTATACTAGAAAGATTCCGTATGGTTATAACTTTGCGGATAATAACTACGAAATTATAGATACAAAAGATGCCCACGGAATGCATGTTGCTGGTATAGTGGGAGCTAATTGTCAGAGTGAAGAAGAAATTGAAGAAAACGAAGGTATTAAAGGTGTTGCACCAGAAGTACAGTTGCTTGCAATGAAAGTTTTCTCAAATGATCCTGATAATAAGGGAGCTGTATCGGATGATATTGTATCAGCTATAGAGGATTCTATTGCTCATGGTGCTGATATAATCAACATGAGTTTAGGTGCTCCAGCAGGTTTCCAAAATCCTAATGATCCTGAACAAAGAGCAATACAATTAGCAGTTGAGAATGGAATAGTAGTTGTTGTTTCAGCAGGTAACGATACTACATCAACAGCACCTCATATGATGGAGGGGTTAAAAGATATTGCTTTAGTAGGTGATCCTGGTTTAACTCATGAATCTATTCAAGTAGCATCTTTTGAAAATAGTAAAATCGTTCAATACGGGTTTGAATATAAGAGTGAAGAAGAAGAAGGGTCTGTCCCTTATGTTTTACAAATGGAAGAAAATGATCCAATAACTGTATTTGGTTCAGTATACGGTACAGAATCAGAGACAGTATATGATATAGATATAATGTCTGCAGCATCGGATACAGTAACTGAAACTGTATATGGTACTGTATATGGTACAGAATCAGAATCAGAGACTGTAACAGATGCCGTATATGGAGGATATGAACTAGTTGATTGTAAATTAGGAAGATTTCCTTCTTGGGATACGGATGTAGACGATTTTAATGGGATCGACCTAAAGAATAAAATCGCACTGATCGAAAGAGGAGAAATATATTATACAAGAAAAGTACTAAATGCACAAAACCATGGAGCAGCTGGTGTAATCATTTATAACCACGAAACAGGTGGAGAAGAGTTAATAGAAATGCAAGAAAATATGTTCATAGAAATACCAGCAGTGTTTATTAGACATTCAGATGGGGTTAAGCTTAAGAGCCTTATAGAAGACAAGGTGAGAGTTGAATTTAATGGGAAAAAACATGAGTTTTCTAATGCATTCTCAGGAGAAATGTCAGGATTTACATCTTGGGGCCCAGCTCCAAATCTTGACTTTAAGCCTCAGATAACTGGTGTAGGAGGAAACATATACTCAACCCTTAATGACGATAAATATGCTACTTACTCAGGTACATCCATGTCATCTCCATTTGTAGCTGGTGTAATGGCATTGATTTATGACCACATAGACCAGTTAGGAATGAAGTTTGATACGCCAAAAGAAAAGGTTGAGTTTGCTAAAGCAATGGCAATTAATACGGCAACAGTAAAAATGGACAAGGATAATCCAGATGTTCCATATTCACCAAGAAGGCAGGGTGCTGGACTTATAAATGCAAAAGCTGCTATAGAAAATGAAGTTACAGTTACTGTTGATGGTGAATCAGTTGCAGCACTTAAGGAAATAGGTAAAGAAACGGAATTTACAATGACATTACATAACTATGGAAAAGAAGATAGAACTTATAATGTTGTGGATTTAAGCGAAGTTTTAACTGAAGTAGAAGTAGATGAGGATAAAGTAGAAATGATGCCTTATGATGTTAAATTAAAAGGCGCAAAGATTACATTTGATAAAGATGAAGTTACGGTTAAGGCAGGAGAAAAAGCACAAGTTAGAGCTACAATTACCATGGATGAGTCAACACCTAAACAAAGCTTCGCAGAAGGGTTTATTAGATTTGTTGATGTAGCTGATAATGCTCCTGAAATAGGAATGGCTTATATGGGATTCTATGGTGAATGGGATAAGTTAAATAATATAGATGATCCAGCCTACGAAGATACTTCTGTATTTGGATTAACTACATTAAGAACACTGTATGAAGACATGTGGTGGAGCACAGATTTATCTTTAGGAAATGGTGATCCAAAGAATGGTGAAGAGGTTGATCCTGAAACATATGGTATCAATCCTGATAATGGTATGATTAATAATGTTGCACCAGCATTATCTTTCTTAAGAAATGTTAAAGAACTGACTGTTGATATAACAGATGAAAATGGTAAAGTAATTAAAACAGTAGGAAAAAATAGTGATATACGAAAATTTATTGTAAGAAGATATGAATATGAAGAAGTACCACTTTTTAGAGTTGATTTTGATAACTGGAAGTGGGATGGAAAAGTATATGACTCAGCAACAGGTGAATATGTTACTGCTGAAGAAGGACAGTATTATGTAAATATTAGAACAAAGACGGATATTGAAAATGCAGAAGATCAAGTGGTGACAATGCCTATTAAGATAGATGCTACAAAGCCTGTTGTTAACGTAGACGCATATGAAGGATTGAATATATCAAGTGCTGAATCTTATGAAGTAGAATTTAATGCAGAGGATGGTGTAGGAGCAGGTATTAGAGCCTTTGCCTTCTATATAGATGACAAAGTATATTACGATGAAAACTATAAATCACAATTTATGCCAGAAGATTTAGAATACAATGAAGAAACAGGAATGTATTCTATGAAGTTAAATTTACCAACACCTTCATCAGATATCCAGATATATAAAATCCGTGTTTCATCATTAGATAATGCAGGTAACGTAGGAGAAAAAGAAGTTAAGGTAATGTATTCAGAGCATGAATCATGGGATTTAGAGGTAAACAGAGATAAAGAAGTATATGAAGTTGGAGAACCTATTACCTTGGAATTTACAGTACCTGATAGTTTATTACAAGAATTAGATCATTTTGAGTTATCGTTCTGGGATGATGAGTATAATAAACTAAAACTAAAAACAACAGGTAAAGAATTATCATATACTATTCCTAAAGATACCTTTATAGAAGGTGGAAGTAAAAGCATAAGTATTAAGGCAATAGATGCTAATGGTAAAGAATTGGCTTATGATTATTATGATGTATATATAAACGCAGAATTTGCTGACGTAAGTCTTCTTGACTTAAAGAATGGCACTATTTTTAAAGAGAGCAATCCTGAAATAGTAGGATTAGTAACTAGTAACAATTACAAAACATTCAAGATTAATGGAGAAGAAGTTACGCTAGGGAAAGAAGGTGCCATAGGATATTTACCTCTATACTTTGTACATAAGCTTGAGCTAGAGCCTGGGAAATGGAATAAAGTAAATGTGGACCTGATTGGTGAAAAGGGTGAAGATATAGCCTATGCATATAGTGTAGCCTATGATAATCAAGCTCCAGTCCTTACACTAACAGATATAAATTCTGAAGAAGAAAATATAGAAGTATTTGTGAAAGATGATTCTGCTACTTATACATTAAAAGGATCTGTAAAAGATGATATGTTTGGATATAAGCTTTCAATAAATGGGGAAGTTATTGAAAATATTCAAAGCCCTAATGTATTAGGTGATGAATCATTAAGAGAATTTGAATATGAAGTTCCTCTTAATGGAGATACAACTATTATTAAAATTGAAGTACAAGACGTAGTAGGAAATGCTACAACAAAAACAATTAAACTAGTAAAGACTTATGAAGAGTCAAAAACTCCTATAAAGGTGGAAAACTTAACTAATGATAAAACATTTAAAAATGGTGATCAAGCAAAAATAGAGGTAAAAGCAACAAACTTAACAGGAACAGAAAGACCTGCAACACTTATTGTTGCCTTATATGATGAAAATAACAACATGGTAAATGCTGCCTCAACGTCTCAAAGCTTAGATGAGCATGAAAGTGTAGTTATGAGCAGTATGATGAATATACCTAAAGAAGGAAACTATACACTAAAATGCTTTGTATGGGATACATGGGAAAATATGAAGCCTTTATCAGATTCAAGTAAATATACAGTGCAAAAATAATAATGAAAAGTATAGTTAGCCTCATTTTATGAGGCTAACTATGCTAAATAAATGATTTGTACTTAAGTTAATTGCCATTTCGTGAAAAGGAAGGTGAACAGGTTTGAGAAAGACAATAAGCATAGTTTTTTTATTGATAATGGTGTTTGGTTGCATTCCAGTTACTGCTGCATCAAACAATAATTTAGTAATAAATCTAGACGCTAATAAAGTAAAATTAAATAATCATACTACATTAAGAGGGGTAGTATCACAAGGTGAAAATCCTGTGAGCAATGAGGATGCTACAATAAAAATATTAGATTCTAAAGATAAAGTAGTATATGCAGATCAAATGAAAACAGATAAGGATGGAAAATTTGATGTTAAAGTAAACGTAAGTGAATCTTATTATGCTAAAGGCGATTATAGAATCTACGTTACAGCAATGGATGTAAAAGAAAATATTTCATTTACAGTTAACACTGATGACGGTGACACTGGTGGATCTGGTGGACCTAGCGGCGGTGGCGGCGGTGGATCGAAACCTGAAGAACCACAAGGAACAAATAAATTAGTAGCTTCAGAAAAAGTTTCTTCAAAAGGTGCTACTGTTAAGGCGGAAAATGGAAATGTAGAATTAGTTTTTCCAAAGGGCACATTTGAACAAGAAGCTGATGTAAGTATCGAGTTAGTAGATAAGAAAGAAATAATAGAACCAAATAAAGTTAGTTCTTTAGAAAGAGTTGCGGATGTATATGAATTTAATTCAAGCATCTCAAAATTCAAAAACAAGGTAGAGGTTACATTAAAATACGATAAAGATAAGCTTAAAGGTAAAAATGAGGAACTACTAGGCATTTACACATTTAATGAAGTAGCCAATACATGGGACTACGTAGGTGGAAAAGTAGACATAAATAAAGGTACAATCAAAATTAAACTTGAGCATTTTAGTAAATATACTGTAATGTTATCAAATAAGACATTTAATGATATTAAAAACTATGATTGGGCAAAAAATGCAATAGAAGTTATGGCAAGCAAGAAAATCATTAATGGTCGTGGAGAAGGAATATTTGATCCAGCTCAAAACATTACAAGGGCAGAGTTTGCAACATTGATTACTAAGATGATGGGATATTCTACTGAAAATATGAATGTACCATTCACAGATGTAAATAAAGAGGCTTGGTACTACAATTATGTAGGAGCTGCATACCAAAATGGTTTAATCAATGGTAGAAGTGAAACGGTATTTGATCCAAACGGAAAGATTACAAGACAAGAAATGGCAGTGATTGCTGCAAAAGTTCTTGAACAAGAAGGATATGCAAAGGTAAGTTTAGACAAGCTAAACATCTTTAATGATAAAGGAAATATTGCATCATGGGCAAAATCTTCTGTAAGCTTATGTGTTAATGAAAATATTATTAGTGGAATGGGAAATGGAATGTTTGCTCCAACTCAAAATGCAAATCGTGCACAAGGTGCTGTGGTGCTTTATAAAATTTACAATTTAATTGGAAAATAAATCTAAAATTGCTAGGGCTTAAAATGTGCTCTATCCTAAAGACAATTTTAAAAAAATGACTTAAGCTACTAGTAGATGAGTCCTGTATTGAACAGGGCTCATTTTTTATATTTATAAGAGAATGGAAGGGGAACGTAAGTTCAACAAAGATATATCATCAATACTAAATCAATTCTTTAAAGAAAAGATGGAGAACATAGCTCATGTGGCAGTCACGTAGGTGAAAAGCAATAAATGATAATGATAATCATTTACAATTACTATTATTCTTGATATACTACAGAGTATATAGGTGGTATAAATCATCGTCGCCAAATTTATGTTATGGAGATGTTTAAAAATAACTTCTTAGAAAATGCAACGTATACAAATGCTATATTCTTTGTGACAATTTAGAGTAGGATAAGATTTGAGGTGGGTAAACATGCAAGGAGCATATGGGAAAGATAACTATTACTTTTGGGAAAATAAAATCAGAAATACGGATAGTATTTTATTTGGAAGTATAGGTCAAAAAAGATTAACGAAAGAATCTGTAATCATCTATATAGGAATACTAGATAAGAAAAAGGATTTGCTCCGATGTGGATGGAGTAGTCATGTAGATGTGAGTACAGCTCTAGGATTTTTGCAGTATGTATTTTTACCAACAGCCTTTTATACTTGGATAGATAGAGAAAGTGACGGTTTTTATATTCCGTTATCTCCTTTTCATGTCTTAAAAGAGGAAGTCCTAAAGAATGTAAAAAAAGAAGACTGTAAAGATATAAATAATGATGCCATAAGAATGGAAAGAGCTTATGATTATTTAAATAATATATGGAAAGATGATGATGAGATAAAGAATAAGAAGCTCAAAAAATTCTGTAAAGATTTCAATATTATTTGGGACGAAGAGCCTGAAAAGAAATTATTCATTAGAGTATTTGAAAAATGTGAAGAAATAGCTGATTTTATTTTAGAACAAGTTGAAGAGGAATTTGAAGAGGTAATTGAAGAAGAAATTGGAATGTCCATAGATCAATTAAAGTTTATGTGTGAAAATGCCTATAATGAACCATTCATCAATAGGAATTTAATTAAAATATTAAATACTAAAATACCTATATGGTTTTGATGAAATAAAATGAAAATCTTTAAGTGTAGCACAGAGGTGTTATGCTTTTTTACTTATTATAAAGAGAATAAATTATCACATAAAAGTTATAAAAGAGAAACATAAATCATATAAGATGAATATGATAATCATTATCAACAAGAAATGAGGAGGAGATGTCCATGAAAAAGCATATTTTAATCCTATTTGTATTGTTAAGTATGGCGATTACAGGTTGTGGCAATCAGGAGACTTTAAAAGATGATGGGAAAATTCACATTGTGGCTACTACGACTATGCTAGCGGACGCAGTTAAGATCATAGGAGCAGATCAGGTTCAAGTAGAAGGACTAATGGGTCCTGGGATAGATCCTCATTTATATAAAGCTAGTGCAGGAGATGTGGAAAAAATGCATCAAGCAGAGCTTGTGATCTATAACGGACTTCATTTGGAAGGTAAGATGGGTGAAATATTTGAAAATATGGAGAAACAAAATAAAAGAATTCTAGAAGTAGGAGAAGGAATATCAAAAGATGAACTCATTGAGGCAGAAAGCAGCCCTGGTAATTATGACCCACATATTTGGTTTAATGTTGAGCTTTGGATAAAGGCAGTAGAAGAAATTGAAAAGACATTAAGTGATTTTGATAAAGAGCATGCAGCATTATACAAAGAAAATGCAAAAAATTATGTAAAAGGATTAAAAGAACTTCATGAATATGTACAAAAAAGAGTTGAGGAAGTGCCAAAAGAAAAAAGAGTATTAATAACAGCCCATGATGCGTTTAATTATTTTGGAGATCGATATGGATTTGAAGTGAAAGGACTTCAAGGATTGAGTACGGCAACAGAAGCTGGAACTGCAGATGTAAAAAATCTAGCAGATTATATAGCTGAGAATGAAATACCAGCTATATTTGTAGAATCTTCAGTGCCTGTTAAAAATATAAAAGCATTACAGGATGCAGTATCTGCTAGAGGTTTTAAGGTAGAAATAGGGGGAGAGCTTTTTTCTGATTCTTTAGGAGATCCTGATAGTGAAGAAGGTACTTATATAGGAACGGTAAAACATAATATTAATACCATAGTAGATGCATTGATAAAATAGAGGAGGATGAGAATGGATAAGATAGCAGTTCAAGTTAATGACTTAACTGTAGCATACCATAAAAAACCAGTCTTATGGGATATTGACTTAGAAATACCTTCAGGAATTTTGATGGGCATTGTAGGACCTAATGGTGCAGGAAAATCAACCCTAATAAAAACTATGATCAATTTAATTAAACCCCTTACAGGTAGGACTCTCTTTTGGGGAGAAGATTATAAGGTAAATAGGAAAAGGATCGCTTATGTTCCTCAAAGGGGGAGTGTGGATTGGGATTTTCCTACGAATGTATTAGATGTTGTGACTATGGGGACTTATGGAAAGCTTGGTTGGATCAAACGTCCAGGAAAAAAAGAAAAAGAAAAAGGGATTAAAGCTTTAGAAAAAGTAGATATGCTTTCTTATTCTCATAGACAAATAAGTCAATTATCTGGAGGGCAACAACAAAGAGTATTTTTAGCGAGAGCTTTAGTACAGGATGCAGATATATATTTTATGGATGAACCATTCCAAGGAGTAGATGCTAAAACAGAAAAAGCTATTATTAAGCTTTTAGAAGAATTAAAAGATAGAGGAAAAACAGTTGTAGTGGTGCACCATGATTTACACACAGTGCCAGAATATTTTGATTGGGTAACTTTATTAAATACGATTATCATAGACTATGGTCCTATGAAGGAAGCATTTACTGAAGAAAATCTGAAAAAAACCTACAAAAGTGCTATTGATGCTTTTTATAAGAATCATGAGGAAGTGGTTTAAATGGATTTACTACTCAATATATTTTCTGATTATACCTTAAGAATCGTTGCATTAGGTTCAGCTTTATTAGGAATTACTAGTGGTGCAATAGGTTGTTATGCTGTATTAAGAAAACAAAGTTTAATTGGAGATGCCGTATCCCATGCTGCCTTGCCTGGGATTGGCCTATCCTTTTTATTGATAGGATCAAAAAATACAGAATGGTTATTATTAGGAGCTTTTATTTCAGGATGGATCGCTACATTTGCAATAGGCAAGATAAATAGATTAAGCAGAATAAAATATGATAATGCCTTAGCCATGAGTTTAGCTGTATTCTTTGGATTTGGATTAGTAATTCTAACATATATTCAAAAGATCCCCAATTCTAATCAAGCAGGATTAGAAAAATTTTTATTTGGGCAAGCGTCTACCTTATTACAAAGAGATGTAGTGCTTATGGGGATAGTAGCATTTTTCACATTACTTCCTATTATAGTCTTTTGGAAGGAGTTTAAACTCCTTAGTTTTGATCCTAATTTTGCGGATACAATAGGATTTTCTACAAAAAAATTAGATATATTATTAACTACATTAATAGTAATATCTATCATTGTAGGACTACAAACTGTAGGGGTTATACTAATGAGTGCTATGCTAATTGCTCCGGCAGTAGCTGCAAGGCAATGGACAGATCGATTATCTGTGATGGTTATTTTGTCATCTATTTTAGGAGCTATAGCAGGAATCTGTGGAACTTTTATAAGCTCTTCAATCAGAAATATGCCTACAGGACCTATTATTGTAGTAGTTATCACCATAATTGTATTTGTATCATTACTAGTAGCACCTAACAGAGGTCTAATATGGAAAAAAATTAGAGAAGCGAAAAATAAAAAAGAAATAAATAGCAATAGGATATTAAGTATCTTATATGCATTATCTGTAAAACATGATAATCCCTATCATCCCCATGATTTAAATACTATTATCCACGGTCAAAATCGTGTAAAGCATTCTAAAAAATATTTGAGAAAAGAATTAAAGAAGTTAAAAATATCTGGATTAGTTGGTGAATATGAAAGCAATTTATGGGCCATTAATGAAAAGGGTATTGATAAAATTAAAGGGTTAGATTATATAGATCGGGGGGAAAGTTACCATGCTTAGTCCTCAAACAGAAATACAATTAATTGCTATAGTTGTAGCTGTAGCTTGTGCCATTCCAGGTGTGTTTTTAATATTAAGAAGAATGTCTATGATGTCAGATGCCATAAGTCATACGATTTTATTAGGAGTTGTGTTGGGATTCTTTATAACCCATGACCTTACTTCTCCACTATTAATATTAGGAGCTGCATTGATGGGGACCATAACTGTTTATTTAGTAGAGCTCATTTATAAAAGCAAGCTAGTTAGTGAAGATGCATCTATTGGTCTAATATTTCCCTTTCTGTTTAGTATAGGTGTTATATTAATCAGCATGAATGCAGGGGATGTACATTTAGATACAGATGCTGTATTATTAGGAGAAATTGCATTTGCCCCCTTTAATAGGTTCATTGTTGGAGGACAAGATATAGGGCCTAAAGCTTTGTATGTAATGAGTAGCATTTTGGTTTTGAATATCATTTACTTAACATTATTTTACAAAGAGTTAAAGCTATCTACTTTTGATGAAAAATTAGCTTTAGTTTTAGGTTTTTCTCCAATATTTATTCATTATTCCTTGATGACATTAGTATCCATCACTGCAGTAGGTGCTTTTGATTCTGTGGGAGCAGTTTTAGTTGTAGCTTTCATGGTTGGGCCTCCTGCTACAGCCTATTTATTGACAGACGATTTAAAAAAAATGATATTTTTAAGTATAGGAATAGGAGGAGTGTCCTCTGTATTAGGTTATTGGACTGCAGCTTTTTTCGATGTGGCTATAGCAGGTTCCATGGCTGTAATGGTAGGAGTTACTTTTTTAATAGTATTTATTGTAGCACCTAATAGAGGACTATTATCCATTATGAAGATCAGAAAAAAACAGAAATCTACGTATGCAACCATTTCTTTTTTGATGCATATTATCAATCATGAAAATACGCATATTGAAGAAACAGAATCTTCTATTTATACTATAAAGGATCATCTGGGGTGGGATAATACGTTTTTAGATGACGTAGTAAATAGAGCTAAAGAAAATCAATATATTACAATCAATGAAGAAGGAATTATCAAACCCACATTAAGTGGAAAAGAATATGCTCTTTTTAATTATTATGATTTTGTAGAAAGAGTATAGTTGAACACATAGTGACAGTTATATGAGTTATGTATTGTCTATACTTCATGCAAAGTTAAATAGAAATGACTAAAATAATCAAGAGTATTTTCCATATGTTTTAATTTGTTCTACTACGTCGTCAAACCGTCGTCAAAAGCGGTGAAAGTACTCACTCGGCGTCATGGATAGGAGTAGGAGGAGAAGGACGTCCTAGGCAGAAATACTGTATTGGCAGCGAAAAAAATCACCGATAAAGAATTTCCTAAACCGTGTGTCGGAGGTTCGAATCCTCTCGGGTGCGTCATATATAAGCCTCATTTTCCTTGTTTTTTCAAGGAAGATGAGGTTTTTTATTTTGTATGGGATTTGTAGTTAGTTGTGATTAGTTTCTAAAAAATCTTAGATGTGCTCGTCGTTACGACGTCGCGTTGGCGGCGTAGACGGTTTGGAGGGTGTTAGGGATTTCAAGGAGAGAGAATTATAGGTAGATGGATTTTGGGCTAAATAATATTTAGGATAATTAGAACTGAACCGTACCATAAATAACGACGATTTTCTTAAAATATGTTTCGACACACCATGCATGTGGAGGCGGTGTCACTACTAAAAAAGGTTGATTAATGACATTTGAAGTAACGATGTAAATTGTGAGAATGAATTAATCAAGGTGTGTCGGATGAATTATTAAGTAGATAGTATAATCCCTTATCATAGGAGCCTTTGATAAGGGATTATTTTAGTATGTGGATATATAAATTAATTTGCGAATTTAGGATATTTATGCTGAACCGTATCAAGGGCTGAGTTTTTATTGGAGATATGTTTCCAAATTACATACATGTTGAGACTGTGGTTTCCACAAAAGAAAATCAAGAATACTTAAAAGCTACATTAGACATATTAAATGCTAGTTTAGTTATACAATATACATTTTTATAAAAAAGAGCATTTACAAGGCATCTCACTATCTCAGATGATTTTTGCTTTATAAATAATGGTATTATTATGTTATCAAGTGACTATGATTTCTCAAACTGAGAATTACTTCTCAAATTGAGAAGTGAAATTAACTAAAAATTCAAATTATTATCAATATGAGAAGTTGTTATAACATTAACAATTAAACGATTAAAAATACAGCGTTTCGTTAACATATATTATGGCATGGTACTTGCGAGTATATATCAGTGACGTCAATTTATAAAGTTGTACAACTAAATATTGAATTTATAAACTTTAGTAAGGGGGAGTTTAATGATTGATAATTCATTAAATAAAAACGAAAGCATGAATAAGAAAAAAAGTGCTTTTAGGTTTAAGATGCCAAGCACAGCAGCTCTGTTATTCATTATGATATTAGTAGTTACTATTGGAACATACATAATCCCAGCTGGTGAGTTTCAAAGGGTTGTTGATGAGGGAACAAACAGAACTATAGTAGTAGCTGGAACATATGAAAAAGTCGAACAAAGTCCTGTTGGAATACAACGAATGCTTTCATCAGTGTACAGAGGTTTGACAAGTGCATCTGATATAATTGCGTTTATATTTGTTGTAGGTGGTTCTTTTGGATTAGTATCTGCAAGTGGTGCAATTAATGCTGCCCTAGGAAATTTAATAAAAACTTTTTCTGGAAGGGAAAGTGCACTGATAGCAATTTTAATGACCTCATTTGCTATCTGTGGTGCAACTTTTGGGATGGCTGAAGAAGCACTTCCCTTTGTAGCAATACTTGTCACGGCATCCTTAGCTTTAGGCTTTGATGAAGTCGTTGGGGTTGCTATGGTTGTAGTCGGTATTTACTGTGGATATTCAGCTGGACCATTAAATCCATTTAATACAGGAATTGCGCAGGGAATTGCTGAATTGCCTCTGTTCTCTGGGCTTGGACTTAGAATGGTACTTATGGCTGGAGGCCTATTAATTGCTGTTCACCATACAATTAGATATGCAAAGAAAGTAAAAGAATCAGGTGTTACACAGCTTGATGAAAACGCAATCTTAGAACTTAGTAAAAGAAAAGAAGAACTAAATATAGAAATGACAAATAGACATAAACTGATTTTATTTGTATTAGCATGTACAATAGGGATTTTGGTTTATGGTGTATTAAAATTTGGTTGGTATTTTGCGGAAATCTCAGCTTTATTCTTAGGAATGGCATTACTTGTTGGTTTAATATCCTATGGCAAGAATTTTGAAGAAATTTGTAGTACATTCCTAAAAGGTGCAGGAGAAATGACTAGTGCAGCAATTTTCGTAGGTTTATCTCGTGCCATTTTGGTTGTTACTCAAGATGGAAAGATAATGGATACGATTGTAAACGCACTTTCAATTCCATTAAGTAATTTGAATAGCATTTTTGCAGCATGGGGTATGTATATTGCTCAAGGGTTTATCAATTTTATAATACCATCTTCAACTGGGCAGGCTGTTGTAGTTATGCCAATAATGTCATCTCTTAGTGATTTAACTGGAGTAACAAGACAGGTTGCAGTTCTAGCATTTGAAGCAGGTGATGGATACTGGAATATGATAACGCCAACACATCCTGTAGTTATGGCGTCAATTGGCCTTGCTGGTATTTCGTTTTCTAAATGGTTTAAGTTCGCTTTAGGACTTGTGGCTAAATGGACAGTCTGGATTTTAACGATACTTGCTGTTGCTGTAACTATAAATTGGGGACCTTTTTAAATTATATAATAAGGAGATTGATGAAATATGAAAAAAACATATGCAATATTAGGTGCAGGAAATGGTGGGCAAGCAATAGCTGGTTATATTTCGAGTCTAGGTTATAGAGTAAGGTTATATGATCCAATGACTGAGGTTGTGAATAAATTAAATGAGAGAGGTTCGATTAAACTAACAGGTATTTATGATTCTGAAAATAAAATTGAACTAGTGTCTACTGATTTGAAAAAAGTTGTAAAAGGTGCAGATATAGTAATGGTTGTTAATCCATCCATATACCATAGGGATATGGCGATTAATTGTGCGCCATTTATTGAAGAAAATCAGTTTATATTTTTACATCCAGGCGGAACTTTTGGAGCTTTTGCATTTAAAAAAGGCCTTGAAGATGGAGGGTGTAAATTTGATGTTCCTATTGCAGAAAGTAATACGCTTATATATGCGTGCAGAGCTGTGGAGGCCGGTATAGTGAATGTTGCTGGGAAAAAGGATCGATTACTTGTTGCAACATTTCCAGCAGCTAACAATGAAATGGTTTGTAATAGTTTAAAAGAAATATATGAAGAAATTGAACCTGCCAGTAATGTATTAGTAACAAGTTTTGACAATACAAATCCAATTTTTCATCCAGCACCAACGCTTTTGAGTACTTCGTGGGTGGAATCGGATAAGGATTTTTTATACTATTATGAAGGAATAAGTAATTCTATTGGACAATTCATTATTGAAATGGACAAAGAAAGGATAGAGGTCGGAAAAGCACTTGGATTAGAATATGGTACAGATTTAATAAGTTCTTTTGATCAATATGAATTAGAATACAATTGTAAAGGCGATAATATTATGGAAGTAGTTAGAAACGTAGGAGCTTATGAAGGTATAAAAGGTCCTAATTCATTAAAAACGAGATATTTATATGAAGATATTCCAATGGGGTTGGTTGCAATTGCCTCGTTGGGAGATGCTCTGGGGATAAATGTTGAAAGAATAAAACTAATTATTTCACTTGGTGAAAAATTACTAAATGAAGATTTCTATACGAATTCCAGGAATTTAAAAAATTTAGGTCTTGAGAATATGTCTTCAGAAGAGATTTTTAATTTTGCGATAACAGGTCAAAAGTGATAATATTATTAGAAGAGAAGATTGGAGATTATTCACCAATCTTCTTTGTATATAAGTTAAAGTTTCTATTTGATTGAATATGAGGTGCTAATATGACTTATTTAAAAGAAATTGGTGAATACGTTCAAACAACAGCAGAGGTTATTTCATCAATATTGGATATGCAAGTAATAATATGTGATACGGATTTGGAGTTGGTAGGAGACAGTTATCCGGATTTTTCTCCAAAGGACAGCAGAATTAGTCATGAATCTATTCTTACTGAAGTAATGGAATTGGGTAAAAACGTAGTGCTCGATTCAAATGAATCGCACCAAGGGTGTGCAAAATGTGCCAACAGAGAAAAATGTAACGTTATTTCAATAGTCGGTATGCCTATCATTTATGAAGATAATATTATAGGTAGTATAGGGATATTAGCTGAATCTCAAAATTCTAAGGAAATTTTACTGTCAAAAAAAGAATATTATATGGGATTTATTAGTAAAATGTCAGATCTGCTTATTAGCAAGGTAAGAGAAAGAAAAAAGAATATTGAACTGAAGATTTTGAGGAAAAGGCTTCTGTCAATAGTAGATTCTATTGATGGGGCATTGATTTCCTCTGATGGATCAGGCCATATTATTCATTGGAATACAAATATAAAGGACTTTTTTAATATTTCAGATTTGAAAGGAAAGAAAATCCACCTTTATGACATAATACAACATCCATCAATAAGGGAATTAGTTGAAAAGGGAATTGAATTTAAAAATAAGGAAATTGTGTTTAATCGAGATGGAAAAACGACATATGCTTTAATTTCTGGAAAAACGATTGATTTGGATGATTACAAATACGGAGCAGTTATTGTACTAAAAAAACTTACTGATGTTTATGATGAAGTAAATGATCTTTCAAATAACAGAATTACTACAAATTTTAATCAAATTGTTGGTAGTAGCAAACAAATCAATATCATAAAAAACAAGGCACAAATGGTATCAAATAGTAAGTCAACTGTTTTAATACAAGGTGAAAGCGGAACGGGAAAAGAAGTTTTTGCAAGGGCTATTCACTATACTAGTAAGCTGAAGGATAAACCGTTTATTGCAATCAATTGTGCGGCCATACCTGATAATTTGCTTGAGAGTGAATTGTTCGGGTATGATGAAGGTGCATTTAGTGGAGCTAAAAAGGGTGGTAAAATTGGAAAGTTTCAACTCGCAGAGGGTGGAACAATATTTTTAGATGAGATTGGTGAAATGCCTCTCCATTTACAAACAAAATTACTAAGAGTATTGCAAGAAAGATATATTGAAAGACTAGGTAGTAATACGAGTATACCAATAAATGTAAGGGTCATTGCAGCTACAAATAAAAAATTGGAAGAAATGATATTAACAAAAGAATTCAGAGAAGATCTGTATTATAGATTAAATGTCATTCCTATCAGAATTCCTTCTTTAAGGGAAAGAAAGGAAGATATTCCCTTTTTGTTAGAATATTTTTTAGAAATAAATAACAAGCTGTTAGGAAAATCAATAAAGGGATATACTGAAGATGCTATGAAAACATTAATTAACTACGATTGGAGAGGAAATGTGAGAGAATTACAGAATCTTGTTGAGTATGTAGTTAATATGGCGCCAAGTGATTATATTAGAAAAGAAGATATACCAGCTCGATTACTTAATAACTTTAGAAATAGTGACGCTTCAGGAAATATAGATAAAAATAGTGAAGATGCATTTGATATTAATGAGAATTACAAAGTTGAATCTTTAGACGACATTATTAAAAGGAATATTATAAAAGCATTAAAGTATTTTGGTGATGACTTGGCTGGTAAGGAAATGGCATCAAAAGTCCTTGGCATAAGCAGAGCTACCTTATATAGAAAAATTAAAGAATATAATATTGTATAGGAATGATATAAACATATTATTAATGATTTTTTATTAAGCTCTTAGACTTAAAAAAAGAATAGTAATACTCAAGGGGTTTGTTTTTATGCAAAAAATTCAAATTCATTTATAAATTAATTATGTAGACGATCACATGTTTTTCAGATATGTGATTTTTTTATTGAAACAAAAAATATTAGGAAACGCAGAGGCACGATTAATTGTCTCGATTTATGATTCATTTTTGTGTATATGATACTTCAAAGGATTTTATATTTTACCTAAATATTCTTCAAATGATATATTTCGATTTACAATTTCTTTTGCAGTTTCCCTTCCAACATAACGAAGATGCCATGGTTCATATTGATATCCTGTAATGGATTCTTTTCCTTCCTCATAACGTATGATAAATCCAAATCTAGGTGCATTTTCTTTAATCCATTTTCCCTCTTTTGTTTCTTCAAAGGATTGTGTTAAACGATAATTTACTGCTGGACTAGATACATCTATGGCTAATCCCGTTTGATGTTCACTTTCTCCAGGTTTGGCACTAAATTGATTAGTCTTTTCCACTCCGTATTTGTTAACATCTGACGCAAATATTGATTTTTGGCGATTGTATGAGCGATATCCTGATACTGCAATGAACCCAACATAATATTAACTGTCTTTACTTTAAGTTTTGGCAGTCTTTCTTTTATGTAAATTTCAATACTTCTCTGTAGGTTTTCTTTTCCTTTGGTTTCTTTTCCTTTTCTCTGCAGGCCATGGAATTCTTTAGCAAATTCACTTAAGTTTTGATCCAGATATAATTCAACTATATAACCATCTTGACCTTTAATTAATTTATGATTAATAAAATATTTCATTTTTTCACCACCTTTTTCTTTATTGTTTCTTAGGGAAAAGTGAATTATTCTACTTGTATTTTCATATTTTACGGGAAGGTTATTTTGACTCCATATTTCTAATATGATAAATTCTTCTTATAGGTAGATTAATCCATTTCATTGATGGGAATTTATAATGAGATGATTAAAGAATTAATATGCAATGTATATCATTAAAAAAGAAAGGTTGTGGAATTATGAAGCATTGGCTTTATCCAGCAAATCCTAAAATTTATGATATTGTTTCTGCGTTTACGCGTGCAGATGAAACTCCTTGGCCCATGAGCAGCAAAGTGGAGTTAGATGATTTTATATATATCTATGGAGGACAACCCTATAAGCAGGTCCTATTTAAATGTAAGGTCATTGATATTGGGTTACCACCTGAAGCAGTTATAGAAAAAGCAGAAAAATATATAAAAGTATCTGGTAAAACACCAGATAAACCATTTATGATGTTAAAGACAGTTTATGAGTTTGAAATGAATTCAAGTAGTCCTGTTTCATTTCATATGATGAAACAGAATGGACTAAAGGGTAGCATTATGGGTCCACGATGCTTAGAGAATAACCTAGAATTACTGAAATATATTCGAAGTATGGAAGAATAATATGAGTTGTTTTATAGATTAAGATTTTTGGACAATTTAAAAATATGAGGTGATAATATGGATTTACAAAAAGTAAGAGACTATTTTTTAAGTAAACCAGGTACTGTGGAGGATACTCCCTTTCGTATACCTGTTCCCGTGTTCAAGGTTGGAGATAAAATGTTTGGATTGATCAATATTCATGAACCTGATAAGGAAAGTATCAATCTAAAATACCCAAAGGATAGAATACATGATTTACGTTCAGTTTTTGCTGAAATTCAACCAGGATACCATATGAACAAGGATAATTGGAATACGGTATATTTAGATGGACAATTGGAGGAGGATTTTATTTTTGAGTTGATTGATATATCATATGATTTAGTATTTAAGTCATTAACAAAAAAGAAACAAAAAGAAATATCAGAGATGGATATATAGATAATTTATTATTTTACATACTTTTTACATAATTACCATACTTTTTTACCACATTTGGAAGTTATTATATAAGTACAAGGAACAACAAAACAAAACTTTTAGAGGAGTGGTAATTATGTTAAATAAAAAAATTATGAAATTGATGATGACAACTAGTTTATGTGTAGCTTTATTTATTCCATCTATGGCTTTTGCAGATGATACAGTAGAAAATGTTAATGAACCAAATGGAAAAAGAAAGTTTTTACAGGAAAGATTAGAAAATTTTAAAGATAAGATGAACGAGAAGAAAGAAGAAAGACAAATTAAAAGAGAAGAAAGAAAAGAAAACAGAGCAGAGAAAAAGGAAGAGTTATTAGAAATCATTAATGAATATGCATTAGATACGTTAGACGATTGGGAAGAAGCATTTGATGATCATAAGGAAGTTCACCAAGAAATCCATGAGATTAAGAGTGAATTAAGAACAGAAAAAAAGGAAACCGTAAAAGAAGACCTTAAGGAAATGAAGGAAGAGATAAAAGAAAAGCTTCAAGCGGGAGAAATCACAAGGGAAGAAGCTAAAGATGAGCTAAAGACTTATATGAAATCTATTAAGGAAGAAAGAAAAGAAATCATTGGAGAGAAGAAAGAAGAACTTGCAGATGAGATTGAGGCACAAAAATTAAGACGTGAAGAAGTTAAAAAGCTTAGAAAAGAGTTAGTAGAAGCTGTTAACAACGAGGACTCTGAATCAGTAATGGATATTTTAGATTCCTTATATGACCATCTATTAGATCACATTGAATTTGATAATGAAAAACTTGAAGTAATTGAAAGTATAGAGTTATAATATATGGATAAGCCCCTTTACATAAAGGGGTTTATTTAATTTTTTAAAAGATACTATAACAATAGATAATGGAGAAGATGGATATGAGTTATATCATTAATATACTTATAAATTATGGAGTAATAGGGATTATGATAGCTGCCTTTTTTGAACCTATTCTTATGCCTGTACCTATGGAATTTGTTTCTATTCCTATTGCCTTATTAAATCAAGATAAAGCCCTTTTATATTCAATAATACTAATATTATTTTCTGCTCTAGGATCAACTGTGGGGTACTATATAGGTAAATTTTTAAGTGGAACTTTATTAAATAAATTTGTTTCAGCAGAGAATGTTAGTAAGCTGAAAAATTTATATGAGAAAAATTCATTTTTAACAATTCTAACTTCTGCATTTACTCCTATACCCTATGAGGCATATGTATTATCTGCCGGTATATTTAATATAGGTTTTACAAAATTTATCATGGCAGCCCTTATTAGTAGGTGCATAAGACATTTACCTCAAGGAATTATAATATCCTTGTATGGAGATGTTTTTTTAGGAAATTTGAAAAATTATACCATGATTATGGGGCTAATTATATTCATAATAATATTGTTATTAAGGTATTTATTTAGAAAAAATAATAGTAATACTCAATAAATTTATTCTTATGGAAAAAATTCAATTGATTTATAAATTAGTTATATGGATGATCACATATTTTCTAGGTATGTGATTTTTTTATTGGAATAAAAAACATTAGGAAGTTTAGGGACAAGATTAATTGTACCGATTTATGATTTATGTAAGATGATTGTACCTTAATTTTAAAATAAATGGGATACATTGGTAGATACAAAAAGAAGGAAATTATTGAAAAATGTCGAATTTTATTGAAATATAATGCTTTTATGAGAAAATTTTGAAATTAACAAATGTTAATACCACAATAATAACAAAATTATTGAAAGATAAGGATTCAAAACCATGAATCTAAGGGGATAAATTATTATAATTGCTAGTTTGTCAAATTATTCAATATAAAGTTGTCCTACAATAGGACCTTTTGTATTTGTAAAAATAGAGTGAGCTTCTATCAGTTAAAAAGGAGGTGAAAGGTAAGCTTTGTCATTGATGAAGATCATATAAAATGGCTACTGGATAGGATAATTAAAACAGAAATACACATTAAAGGGGGAAGTTGTGTGAAAAGCTTAAAATACAAAATCACCATACCTGTAGTAATATTTGCTATAATAGGAATCTTAATATTATCAGGAACTGCATATTTTCAGGCAAAAAAAATAATTATTAATGATGTAGAACAGATAGCACAAAGCAAAGTAGATAAGCTTGTAATACTTGCAGATGATAAAATTCATGAATGGAAAGAGGTAATTGAACTACTGTCTTCCATAGATGCAGTGAGAAATATGGATTATGAAGGCCTTAAAAAGTTTATTTCTTATAATGATCATACATTTAACCAATTTGAAGCTATTATTATTTCTGATAAAGACGGAAAGTATTTAAGCACCAACGGAAAAGGTGGAAACATTGCTGATAGGAACTATTTTCCTAAGGTTATGGCTGGGCAGATAGTTGTATCAGAGGCAGTAATATCAAAATCCACAGGAAATCCTATTGTGGTAGTTGGAGCTCCTATTAAAGATGATAGTGGAAATGTTGTAGGTCTAATTGGAGGAACAGTAAATTTATCTCGTATAACGGATTTAGTAAATGCTGAAAAATTGGGAGATACGGGATATGCTTATATGATTGATCAAGAAGGTTTGATTATGGCTCATCCTAAAGAGGAATTTATTCTTAATGAAAACTTTTTAAATAGTAAAAGTAAGACTCTCGTAGAAATAACAAAGAAAATGATAAAAGGTGAAACTGGCGTAGATAGTTATGAATTTGAAGGGACAGACAAAATAGCAGCTTATAAACCACTACATTCTACTGGATGGTCCATTGCAATGACTACATATTATAGTGAAGTAACAGCGAGTGTATCAAAATTTAGAAATGTTATAGTTATGATTGGATTTGCCATGATATGTGTAATCGGCATGTTAATATATTTTTTAATAAATAAATCTATGAAGCCTATTATACAAATGGCTGAGGTTACAAAAGACGTAGCTTCAGGGAATTTACAGGTGAAAGTGGATGTAAAGAGTAATGATGAAATAGGCATTCTTGCGGATAATTTTAATCATATGATTGAAAATATGCGAGGCGTATTAGGAGAAATGAATGAAATGGGAATGACGGTAGCTTCAACATCACAGCAAATGATGGCTTCAACAGAGGAGGCTGGCAAAGTTTCAGAACAAGTAGCAAATACCATATCAGAACTAGCAAAGGGAGCTACGGAACAGGCATCTTCTACTCAAAGGAGTAGTCATATGGTAAATCAATTAATAACTGGAATTACCGAAATAGCTGAATCTACTAATGGGGCAGAAAAAGTTACTGTTATTGCAAAGGAAACGGTTGATGCAGGAATACAAATTGTAGAATATCAAAAGAATAAAACCTTAGAAAACAAGCAGGCATCTGTAAATGTTGGAAATGAAATATTTGCATTATCAGAGAAATCACAACAGATTGGACAAATTGTAGAGTTAATAAGGAGTATTGCAGAACAAACTAATTTGCTAGCGTTAAATGCAGCTATTGAAGCAGCCAGAGCAGGAGAACAGGGAAGAGGATTTGCTGTTGTTGCTGAAGAAGTAAGGAAATTAGCGGAAGAATCAAGTACAGCAACACAAAATATTGGTGACCTTATAAACCAAATACAAACAGGCGTAGAAAATGCTGTAAAAGAAATGGGTAAGGCAAAAACTGTGGTAGATGAACAAGAGAGAGCTGTAGAGCAAACAGTAAAGGTATTTGATGACACATTAAAAGCTGTTGAACATATTACAAATACGGTAAAAGAAGCTAGACAGGCTTGTGAAATCTTAAATGAAAGTTCACAGGTAGTAGGGGATAATATAGATAATATTGCAAGTATCACACAACAAAATGCTGCTGGAACTGAAGAAGTGGCAGCTTCTACAGAAGAACAAACAGCTACGTTAGAGCAACTATCAGCATCAGCAGAACAACTTGCAAATCTTTCAGGTAAACTGCAGGAATCTATACAGAGATTTAATATATAATGGAGTAGGAGCTAAATAATTATAAATTGACTATATAGATAATCACATATTTTTTGAATATGTGATTTTTTTATTGAAATAAGAAATATTAGTAAATATAAGAAATGATTAACAACCTGTGACTTATGGCCTAATTATAAAAATTGGGCCACATAGATATATGCAAAAAGAAGGATATTGTTGAAATGAATCGAAATACATTGAAATATAATATTTTTGAGAGAAATTTCACAATCATATAAATGTTAATATGGCCATAATAGAAAACTTATTGAAAGATAAGGATTCAAAAACAGGAATATAAGGTGCATAAATCACTATAATGGCTAGTTTGTCAAATTTTTAAATATAAAGCTGTCCTACAATAGGACTTTTTATAATTATAAAAATAGGGTGAGGTTCTACCAGTTAAAAAGGAGGTGAAAGGTCAGATTTGTCATTGATGAAAATCATATACAATGGCCACTGGATAGGATAATCAGAAAAGAAAGACATATTAAAGGGGGAAGGAATATGAAAAGTTTAAAATACAAAATCACCATACCTGTAGTAATATTTGCTATAATAGGAATTTTTGTATTATCAGGAACTGCATTTTTTCAGGCAAAAAAAATAATTATTAATGATGTAGAACAGATTGCGGAAAATAAAGTGCAGAAGCTTGTAATACTTGCAGATGATAAAATACATGAATGGAAGGATATAATTGAACTACTGTCTTCCATAGAGGCAGTGAAAAATATAGATTATGAAGGGACTAAAAAATTTGTTTCTGATAACGGTCATGTACTTAAAGACTTTGAAGCTATCATTATGTCTGATAAAGATGGAAAGTATTTAAGTAGCAATGGAAAAGGTGGAAATATTGCTGGGAGGGACTATTTCCCTAAGGTTATGGCTGGTCAGGTAGTCGTATCAGAGCCAGTAATATCAAAATCCACAGGAAATCCTATTGTGGTAGTTGCAGCTCCTATTAAAGATGATAGTAGAAACGTTGTAGGTTTAATTGGAGGAACAGTAAATTTATCTCTTATAACAGACTTAGTGAATGCTGAAAAATTAGGAGAGACGGGATATGCTTATATGATTAACCAAGAAGGTTTGGTTATGGCTCATCCAAAAGAAGAAATGATACTTAAATATAATGCTTTACAAACAGGAAGTGCGTCTCAAATAGACCTTACTAAAAAGATGGTAAAAGGGGAAGCTAGCGTATACAATTATGAATTTGGAGGTGCTAAAAAATTTGCAGCTTATGCGCCTTTACATACTACTGGATGGGCCATCGCAATGACTGCAAATTATAGTGAAGTAACAAATAGTGTATCAAAATTTAGAAACATTATACTTATGATTGGATTGGCTATGATAGGTGTAATCGGCATGCTAATATATTTTTTAATCAATAAATCTATGAAGCCTATTATACAAATGGCTGAGGTTACAAAAGATGTAGCTTCAGGGAATTTACAAGTGAAAGTGGATGTAAAGAGCAACGATGAAATAGGTATTCTTGCAGATAATTTTAATAATATGATTGAAAATATGCGAGGCGTATTAGGCGAAATGAATGAAATGGGAATGACGGTAGCTTCAACATCACAGCAAATGATGGCTTCAACAGAGGAGGCTGGCAAAGTTTCAGAACAAGTAGCAAATACCATATCAGAACTAGCAAAGGGTGCTACGGAACAGGCATCTTCTACTCAAAGAGGTAGTCATATGGTAAATCAATTAATAACTGGAATTACTGAAATAGCCGAATCAACCAATGGGGCAGAAAAGGTTACTGTTATGGCAAAGGAAACGGTTGATGCAGGAATACAAATTGTAGAATATCAAAAGAATAAAATGTTAGAAAACAAGCAGGCAACTATAAATGTTGGAAATGAAATATTTGC